>NZ_JBAWHJ010000343.1:0-5261 GCF_049593775.1 Dokdonella sp.
CAGAAGCAGCACGCCACAGACGAACATTATGGGCATTGACCACACGGGTGCTGACCAGAGAACGTCGTTGTCCATGACCATGACGATGCCGTTCCCCTCATCGCTGAACAGGTGCACGAATGGTCCGACAATCATTCCGACTCCGATCGACGTGCCTACGGTGACGATGCAGAAGTAGACGATGCCTAGCGGCAACATCACCAGCATGTAGAACAGCGTGCTCCAGGTTCTCGGATCGGTGAACATGGCGCCGATGCGCTGCCAGATCGATCCTTCGGTGGTCACTGCCTGAGGCCG
This sequence comes from Dokdonella sp., assembly GCF_049593775.1. Lineage (GTDB taxonomy): Bacteria > Pseudomonadota > Gammaproteobacteria > Xanthomonadales > Rhodanobacteraceae > Dokdonella. The sequence goes on from NZ_JBAWHJ010000343.1 coordinate 298, forward strand.
TCTGGGCATGCGCACGCCAAGCATGGCTTCGACAATCTTGCCTTCGACGAATGCCAGTGCTCTGACGGTGGCAAAGAACAGGATCGTGAATGGAATGCCGATGATCAGGATCGCGAAACCTGCAGACAGGCTCAGGCCAGTCACCACCCAGGTGAAGTAGAAGATGCCGGTGGCCATCGCCAGCACCATGTAGAACAGGGCGGCGTAGGCTCGCGGATCGACGGCAACGCCAAAGAATCTGGCCAGAAGGGACTTTTCTTCAGTCGGCACGATGCGACGACGCGGACGCAGGGCCTGTTCGACTTCGCCTTCCTTGACCCGGTAGATCTCTGCGACTTCGTCAGGCGCGCCATAGCTGGTGGCGACTTTTGCCAGCACGGCTTCTTCGTCCAGTTCAGGATGCTCGGCCAGTTCAGCCCGCAGGTGCTCCTCGGCGTCGTAGAGAGCATCCTGGATCATGGCCGCATCGGCACCATGCAGCGCGGCGCGTAGCAGGTCGAGGTATTCGCGGATGCTGCGTGGAATTGGCTGGTTCATGGTTTCGCCCCTTGCGATGTCAAACCTTCAAGCACGCTGTCGATGAAATCCCTGGATGTCTTCCACGAGGCAATCCATGCCTCGAGCACTTCGCGCCCCAGCGCGTTGATGCGGTAGTAGCGTCGTGGCGGTCCTGCGACCGAGGGCTCGACTTCGCTGTCGAGCAGGCCGGCTGCACTGAGATTGCGCAGCACCGGATACAAGGCACTCTGCTTGCCGGCCAGGGCGCCTTCACCGCCCTCAGCCAGGCGTTTGGCGATGAGATAGCCGTACATGGGCTCGTCCGATCCCGCGAGTACAGCCAGCAGGACCAGCGAAACCGAGCCGGCGGAGAGCTCTTTCTGGAACTTCTTGAGATGGCTTTCCAGTTCTGTCATGGCAACTGCCGTTCATCACGTCATAGCGTTGAAGTGATCATAGTGTGGACTTCATACTAGTGGATGGGCCGGAAGTCATGAATGGTCAGCTACTTCGCAGCCCGCAGGGATCTGATCGCCCTCGCGTGGCTGGACTCCGCCCATGCCATTGGCCCAATCTGGCTGTTCATCGTCCCAATTCCTGCCCGAGGTCCCCGATGCGCCCATTCAAAATCCTGCCCGCATTCACCCTGATTGCCTGCGTAGCCCTCGGATTCGACGCGACTGATGCCGGCGCAGACGAAGCCGCGGCGAATAAACCGACCATGCAGGAGGTCATTGACGCGTCAAAACCCTCCGACTGGCGCACGCCGGATCCGGACAATACCCTGTACATGGAATTGCCCGGTGGTCGTGTCGTGATCGAACTGGCGACAGCCTTCGCGCCACTGCACGCAGAAAATATCCGTACGCTGGTCAAGCAGAAGTATTTCGATGGACTGACCGTACTTCGCGTGCAGGACAATTTCGTCACCCAATGGGGAGACCCGAATGCGGAGGACGAAACGAAGGCGCGTTCAATGGGCGAGGCGAAAACGATCCTGCCCGAAGAGTTCAGTCGATCCGCAAAAGACCTGCCATTCACGCGCCTGCCTGACGGCGATGTCTACGCGGCCGAGGTCGGGTTCTCGAACGGGTTCCCTGCTGCGCGCGACTCGGCGACCGGCAAGGCCTGGCTCACACACTGTTACGGCATGGTCGGCGCCGGACGTGGCAATGATGCGAAATCGGGCAGCGGCGCCGAGCTGTACGTCGTGATCGGCCAGTCACCGCGACAGCTCGATCTCAACATTGCAACGGTCGGACGCGTCGTTCAGGGCATGGAATTGCTGGCTGCATTGCCGCGCGGCACGGGTGGTGGCGGATTCTACGAAGAGGCTTCGCAGATGCTGCCGATCAAGTCGGTTCGCCTTGCCGCCGACGTCGATGCGAGCGATCGCAGCAAGCTGGAAATCATGCGCACCGACACCCCCACATTCACCGCGCTGGTCGAATCACGTCGCAATCGCAGCGACGACTGGTACCTGAAACCGGCCGGCAAGATCGAAGTGTGCAATGTGCCGATTCCGGTGCGCACGGTTGGCAACGACAAGGATTGATTTGGCGAGCTTTTGCTCCCTCTCCCGAGGGGAAAGGGAGCCAAGAGCAGACCTCGTGCCAAAGCAAGTGTCGCCAGAATCAGGTCAGAACCAGGTCAGAACCAGCGGCGTGTTTCGCCCTGCCCTTCGACGTTGACGACGCAGCGCGCGCACAACTCCGGGTCATCGGCATGGCTGCCCACGTCTGCCCGGTAGTGCCAGCAACGCACGCACTTGGCAGCCGAACTCGGTTTGGCAACGACCCAGGCATCCAGGCCTTCGACGCGTACGGCATCGGTGGGCTTGTCAGCGATATCGGCAAGCTGCAGTCCGGAGGTGATAAAGAAAAAGCGCAGTTCGTCGGCAACGTCCGCATGCCGCGCACGCGTGGCTTCGTCGACGTGGACGCTGACGTCTGATTGCAGCGACGCACCGATGGTGCCCGCAGCACGCATGCCTTCAAGCACCTTGGAGGCCGAATTGCGAATGGCCAGCAGTTCGCTCCATGACTTGCGCTGCTCGGGCGAGGCCTGGGTTGCTTGCAGACCCGCGTACCAGGTTTCGAACAGCACGGATTCGCCGCGCTTGCCCGGTATCAGCGGCCAGATCTCTTCAGCCGTGAAGCTCGTGATCGGTACCAGCCAGCGCACCAAAGCTTCGACGATATGGAACATCGCAGTCTGCGCACTGCGTCGACCGTGGCTGTCGGTCTGCATCGTGTAGAGGCGATCCTTGGTGATATCCAGGTACAGCGATCCCATCTCGTTGGTGCAGAAGTTCTGCACGCGCTGGATGATTTCCGGGAAATCGTAGCGGTCGTAGGCAGCGATCACCGCAGTCTGCACGTCGTGCGCCTGCTGCACGGCCCACTGGTCAAGCAGCAGGCATTGATCCATTGGCACGAGATTCTTTTCCGGATCAAAACCATCGAGGTTGCCAAGCAGGAAGCGCGCCGTGTTGCGGATACGGCGGTAGGCGTCGGCAACACGCTTGAGGATTTCGTCCGACACGGTCATCTCGTTGCGATAGTCGGTCGATGCCACCCACAGGCGCAACACGTCCGCGCCAAGCGAATCGACAACTTTCTGCGGCGCGACCACGTTGCCGAGTGACTTGGACATCTTGCGACCGTTCTGGTCGACGGCGAATCCGTGCGTCAGCACTTCGTCGTAGGGCGCATGCCCGTGCATCGCCGACGAGGTCAGCAACGAGGAGTGGAACCAGCCGCGATGCTGGTCGGACCCTTCCAGGTACATGACCTTGTCGCCGGCCTTGCGCGCGAGTTCGTCGCGCTGGTCGAGCACGGTGTAGTGGGTGACGCCGGAATCAAACCAGACATCGAGGACATCGGTGACTTTTTCATAACGCTCCGCGTCATCGCCAAGCAAGTCCCGCGCATCAAGCGTGAACCAGACATCGATACCGTCTTTCTCGACGCGCCGGGCAACTTGCTCGAACAATTCATTGCTGCGTGGATGCGGAAGCTGGGTCGTCTTGTCGACGAACAGCGCGATCGGCACACCCCAGGTGCGCTGGCGCGAGATGCACCAGTCCGGACGCCCGGCGATCATGCCGGTGATGCGTTCCTCGCCCCAGGACGGGATCCAGCGAACATCCTTGATCGACTTGAGCGCAGTCGCACGCAAGCCTTCCTTCTCCATGCTCATGAACCACTGCGGCGTGGCCCGGAACGCCACGGGTGTCTTGTGGCGCCAGCAATGCGGATAGCTGTGCTCAAACTTGGCGAATGCGAGCAGATGTCCGCTTCCGCGAACCAGTTCGGTGATTGCGTCGTTGGCTTTCCAGATGAACTGGCCTTCGAAGATGGGCGTACCGGGCAGGTAGACACCATTGCCGCCGAGTGGATTGAGTTCGGCCGCCGAATACTTCTCGATCAGGCCGTAGGCTCTTGATACCGTGAAATCCTCGACGCCATGACCCGGTGCTGTATGCACGGCGCCTGTACCGTCTTCGGCGGTGACGTGGTCGCCAAGCAGCAGCGGGATTTCGCGTTCGTAGAACGGGTGGCGCAGCGCAGTGCCGGCAGATGGTTCAGCGCCGGGCGCCCGGGTCTCCAGTTCGGCCCCCGTGCATCGACCGAGTATCGAGACAGTCTCGACCCCATAGCGAGCGAGCGCCTTCTCGGCGAGTGCTTCGGCAACCACCAGCAAGACTCGACGGCCGTCGCGTGCAGGACCTTCGGCCAGTACGTAGTCGAGATCCGGGCCCAGCGAGATCGCAAGACTGGCCGGCAGCGTCCACGGCGTGGTTGTCCAGATCGGCACGGCAACGATGGTCTGCCCATCGATCTCGACACCGAACTTCGCCGCCAGCGCCTTCGGATCAATCGCGTCGTAGGCGACATCGACCGCGGGCGAAACCTTGTCGGCGTATTCGATCTCGGCCTCGGCCAATGCCGAGCCGCAATCGAAGCACCAGTGCACCGGCTTGAATCCGCGCGTGATGTGGCCATTGGCGTAGATCTTCGCCAGCGCGCGCAACATGTCGGCTTCGAACTTCGAATCCATGGTGCGGTATGGATGGTCCCAGTCACCGAGCACGCCGAGGCGCTTGAAGTCTGCTCGCTGCAGGTCGATCTGCTTGGCCGCGTATTCACGACATTTCTGCCGGAACTGGGCCGCGTCGAGTTTCTGCCCGACCTTGCCGAATTCCTTTTCGACGGCGATTTCGATAGGCAGGCCATGGCAATCCCAACCCGGCACATACGGCGAGCGGAAACCGGCCATCAACTTCGACTTGACGACGATGTCCTTGAGCACCTTGTTGACCGCGTGTCCGATGTGGATCACGCCATTCGCATACGGCGGGCCGTCGTGCAGGATGAACGCCTTCTCGCGGGTCGCCGCTTGCTTCTGGATTTCCTGGTAGCGGTTTTTCTCGTACCAGTCAGCCAAGATGCCCGGTTCGCGCG
>NZ_JBAWHJ010000344.1:0-11995 GCF_049593775.1 Dokdonella sp.
TCCCGTTCAACCGTGAAGAGGCTTCCCCGGGTTCGTGCACGGGCTCCGATGCTGACAACCCGAACTGCGGTGTCTGCTTCTCGCCTTGCGATGACGACACCTTCGATCCGCCGGTTCTGTCGTACGAAGCTCAGATCATCTCGTTCCAGCGTGCAGCTGATTTCGCTGCTGACTCGACCTCGCCGCTGCTTGGTTCCAAGCTCGCTTCGAACGTTGACGTCCGCGCCGACTTCCTGACCGACGGCTGGATGCGTCTTGGCCTGAACCCGACGTCCGAGCCGCATACGCTCTCGGCTTCGACCGAAGGCGAAGTGTTCAGCGGTCTGCCGGCTACCGGCTTCGCTGTTCAGAACTTCGTCAATGCCAATGTGACCCCTGGCAAGCTGGCCAACTACTCCGGCCTGTTCAAGCACAAGGGTTCACGCAGCTGCGCAGCCGGTACCCCGACTGCTCCGCTCGCTTGCTCCTGATTGTGATCTGAGTCAGGTTTCAAGAGTATGGAGAGCCCCGCGAAAGCGGGGCTTTCTTTTTTTTTAAGGTCCGAGGGTCTATGCTTCGTCCTACCCCTCGAGTCGTGAGAGATTCCGCAGTGTTTGAACATATGAAAAATTCCATACTGGGTGCCGTCGGAGCAATTGGTCTCCTCGCCGTATTTCTAGCGCCAGCAACCAGTACAGCCGCCAACTTCCCGGTTACGGTCAAACGTCTGTCGGTGACCCAGTGCGCCATGACCGGATCGATGCTGAATATCGACCCGGCGACGGGAAATGTATCCATTGATCTTGGTGCGGACTTCAATTGCTATCCGTCGCCAGTCGGCGCGTTGGCAAACAATGCCTCACTGAGCGTAACCGGGCCGACTACCGTTGGTGGCGGAGTCGATGGGGTGGGCGGTGTCAACCTGATCCTCAATACGGGCTTGTCGACAACGACGCCGGGCGTGACCTGCGTGCCGGATAGCTACATATCCACCAATGTCAACATAACCTCAGGCTGGACAAATGCCCTCTGCGGTCCTGCGAATTGCGGCCCGACCGTTGGGCGCGCTGTTGCCGTGCAGAATCCCTCGGCAAGCCTGGATGGAAGCATTACATTCAAGGCGAAGTGCACTTATCAGGATCAGACCAACGCAAACCTGGTCTCCGAGCGAAGGAATATCAATTCCTCGCCGTCGGTGACAGTGTTGCACGGTACGACGCCGCAGGTGAACTTCTGCCAGAGCGTTTCCGAACTTTCCAACACCTATGGCCTCACACCAGAAATGCGCCAGTTGACCGGTACCGTAACTGGTGGGCTCTATCCGGGAAGCGGCCTTGATTTCACCGAGTACACGTCAGTATTTGGTACTGCCTTGAACACCTATCCTACGGGCAACCCAGACAACGTCGGATACGGATTCCCCGGGGACAACCCGACCAATGTGCAGATCGGCCTGCAGCGGAACAAGTATATTTCCTTCAAGTTCCGCGCCCCGAGCAATACTCTCTGGACCGTGCCGCCATACGTGGGATCCCTGCTGGTAATTCCGGGCAATGCGTATACGCTGGCATCAATCGCACCATGCCCTGGTCAGTTCGCAAGTGACCCGAACTTCCCGAACAATCTGGCATGTCATATTGTGGGCAAGCAGTCGAACCTCAATTTCGAAATTAACGCAGGCAGCACGGCCAGGTGCCAGCTCATCCCGGGTAACACGTACTATCTGAACCTGATCAATGCGTCTTTCCCGAACCTGACGACGACCACCTGTCCGAGTTCGCAGTGTTCCCCGAAGGTCAACAGGCAGGGCCAAAACCCTTGATCCTGGCAGGGTAGAAGGGATTCGTTGATCTGCAATAGTGCTTCAAAAGATACGACGCCGGCCTCCGGCGTCGTATTGCTTTGAGCCACAACGCAACCATCTTCGTTGGACGGCGGGTGTGCAGGGGAAGTGCCTTGTCTTCGGCAGCCAGGCGTTTGCCGGATTCACTGGCAAGGCCCATCACCGCCAGGAAAGGATTCGTGAACCAAAGCTTGATCGCGCAGTCAAACCAGCGCGTCTTTCATTTGACTGCGCAGTCCGTTCGCAAGCCCTTTGCCACCACTTGCCATGATCCCGTGGTGGCTTGTTCGAAATACCCAATGGAGAGCTCCACAGTGCATACTTTCGTTCGCATGCTGCTGCCAGCAGTTGCCCTGATACTCTTCGCGTCGAGCGCCAACGCGCAAGACAAGTATCCGCCTGAAACTGTCGTGGCAAAGCGCGGCGATGCCGTTGTAACGATGCTCGACGTCGACGCTGCATTACTGGGCGTACCCGCTCGGCTACGTGCCAACGTCATGAATAATCCAAAGCGCATCGAGGAGTTGATCGAAGGCTTGCTGATCAATCAGCAACTGGCGCTGGAAGGCCAGGAGCTGGGCCTGGATGACAATGCAGTCTTTCAACAGGCGGTGGCCCTGCAACGCTATCGGATGCTTGGTGAGCAGCGTTTGATTGCCTATCGCACCAGCATGGACCTTGGCGATGTAGAGGAACTCGCGCGCGAGCGCTACATGGTCAATCCGGACGCCTATGCCATTCCTGGATCTGCCTCCGTGCGCCATATCCTTGTCGACACCAAGTCCCGGTCCGAGGAAGACGCTCTCGAACTGGCCAAGGAAGTACATGCAAAGGCCGTAGCTGGCAGCGACTTTGTCGTTCTGGTCAAGGAGTATTCCGATGATCCGTCAAAGGAAAGCAACGAAGGCCTGATTCCGAATGCCGAATCCGATGGCCTTGATCCGGCATTTGCCGCAGCCGTCAAGGATCTGAAGACCACCGGCGAAATATCGCGTGTGGTCAAGACACAGTTCGGCTATCACGTGATTGTCCTTGTCCAGCGCATGCCCTCGAAGCCCCGCAGCTTCGATCAGGTCAAGGAAAAGATCATTGGTGAACTGGAAGGCACGATGCGCGATGCCCGTGTCCAGGAACACGTGGATAGCCTGAAGGGTATTGAAATCGAGGCGGTGCCTGAGGTCGTGGCCTCTCTGCGTACGCGCTACCTGCCGGAATCGGAAGTGCAGGCAGTCGGCGACAAGTCCGGCAATTGAGCTCTCGTTTGATACGGGTCAGTAGAGTCGTGCAGGCAACAGATGCACGACAGGGTCTAAATTCGGCCCGGCTACTGGCCTCATCGTCGACGTCCAGTCGATGAAACACGATCATCCGCACCAGTCGGGATTGTCTGGTGACGGCATTGTTCAGGTCTGGCCATTCCTGGTGGGCCTGATCAACGGGGAAGCGATGCGATGAGTCAGGCGACTCTTGCAACACATTTCATCTGGCGGGAGTTGCGTGAACGATACCGTGGCAGCTTCACGGGATTCGGTTGGGCGCTGCTTCAGCCATTGCTGCAACTGGCGATCTACGCGTTTGTTTTCGTGCAGATTTTCAAAGCACGCGTTCCGGGTGCGGATGCGCCCGGCTATGTGCCGTTTCTAGTGGTCGCAATGTGGCCCTGGGTTGCCTTTTCCGATGCCGTTGTCCGATCAACCACGGCAATCCAGGACAATGCGGCCCTGATCGGCAAGGTGGCGCTGCCGCGTGAATTGCTGATCCTCGCCCCATGCAGTGCCAGTTTCATGCTGCACGGTGGTGGTTTCATCGCCATCCTGGTTGCGCTGGCGGTCGCTGGCCAGGGTGTGCAACTACAGAACCTGCCGATTGCCCTGCTTCTGTATGTTCCGATGTTTGCGTACACCTTTGGTGTTGCGTTGCTCTTCGCTTCGCTGCAGGTCTTCGTGCGTGATCTGGCGCAGATGCTCGGACAATTGCTCATGCTGATGATGTTTGCCGCGCCCATTTTTTACGACCGGGCCAACTTGCCCGAGCAGTATCGGGGATGGCTGGATCTCAATCCGTACACTTTCTACGCAGAAGGTTTTCGCAGCATCCTGCTCGGCCATGGGTCGTTTCCATGGACCTCCTTGCTGATTGCCATCCTCATAGCGTCGGTGACGCTGTTCATCGGGCACTGGGTTTTCAAACGGCTTGATCCTCACTTCGAGGACTTCCTGTGAACGAAATGCTGGTGCAGGCTGCCGGACTTGGCAAGGCATACCCCAAGGCGCACCGCTCGGCCGATCGCATGCGAGCGCTTGGAAGATTGCTGCGTGGGGCCACGGATGCCGATTCGCAATATGTGGTTCGCGATGTCGACCTTGGCGTCAGGCGCGGTGAGTCGATCGCCGTTGTCGGGGAAAACGGCGCGGGGAAGTCCACTCTTCTCAAGTTGATAACAGGCGTGTTGACGCCTACCGCTGGCAGTGTCCAGGTGTTCGGCAAGGTAGGTGCATTGCTCGAGCTTGGCGCCGGTTTCCACCCCGAATATACCGGGCGGGACAACGTCGCCATGGCCGGAGCCCTGCATGGCTTGTCGCGCGATGAACTCGATTCCCGAATGCAGGAAATCGTACACTTCGCTGACATTGGCAACTACATCGATGAGCCGGTCAAGCACTATTCATCGGGCATGGTGGTTCGCCTGGGCTTCGCGATCATTGCATCGTTGAAGCCGGATCTTCTGATCACGGATGAAGTACTGGCCGTGGGTGACGAATCGTTCCAGAAAAAGTGCGTGCGCTGGATGGAAGGCTATCTGGCCGAGGGCGGCACCCTGCTGCTTGTTTCCCACAGCATGTACCACGTGCAGAAGCTGTGTCGCCATGCGCTCTGGTTGAGCCAGGGAAGTGTCATGCAGTACGGCGATGTATTTGACGTGACCCAGGCCTACCTGGCCTGGCACGAGCGCAAGCAGTCCACGGCGCAGAAAGCGGAGTCAAAGGCTTCCGGGCTCGAATTCGAAATCGAGAGTCTCGAAATCAACGGACAGGAAGGCAAGCTGGCGACCGTCATGTCGATGGGTGAGTCGCTCAGGATCCTGTTGCGCATCCGATCCCGCGACGGACGTGAACCGGTTGCCCTTTTCGGTATCACCCGGGCAGATGGAACCCCCGTGTACGGGGTCAGTTCGGAAATGGAAGCCCTGCCGCTGGTGCAGGATTCAAGCGGGTTCTTCAGCGCCGAAATCGAATTTTCGGATATCAGTCTCTTGCCGGGCAGCTACAATGTTCTCGCACACGCGCTGGACACCGAAGGTGTACGCCTGTTTGATACGGAAGAGCGGGGGCTGACCGTCCGAGGTGAAACGCGCGAGTTCGGCATGGTCCGACTTGCCCATCGCTGGGTTGATGCAAAGGAAAGGTCGATTGACTGACAAGGGCGCCAAACTGGAATTTACCGGCGAGCGCTTCACACCCGAGTGCGTGCGCGAGATCTGGTACGAGCATTGGCACCGCTATGCGTTTGCCTTGCCGCTGGCCAGCGGCAAGCGCGTACTCGATGCGGCCTGCGGGGAAGGGTATGGCTCCAATCTGCTGGCCAGCTCGGCGGCCGAGGTCGTGGGGGTCGATATTTCCGCACAAGCCATCAAACATGCGCGATCAACCTATGCAGATCGCAAGAATCTTCGTTTCGAGCAATCCGACGCCGCCAGCCTCGGATTTCCGGACGCGTACTTTGATGTCATCGTCTCCTTCGAGACGCTGGAGCACTTGCAGGCACACGAGGAGCTGGTGGCCGGATTTGCCAGGGCGCTGGCCCCGGATGGCGTGCTCCTGATCTCATCGCCTGACAAGCATGCCTATAGTGAGGTTTCCGGGTTCCGCAATGAATTCCATGTGCGCGAACTCTATCGCGACGAGTTGCTGGCCCTTCTGAGCCCTCATTTTCCGCAGATTCGGCTGTACGGCCAGAAACTTCTGTTCCAGTCTGTCCTCTGGGCCTTGGATGGTGCCGGTCATGGCGATGCATCCTATACGGCCACAGGCGACAGCAAGTCGATTACACCCGGCCTGGACTATGCACCCCTGTATTTCGTTGCTGCCTGCTCCCGCCAGGTACTGCCAGCCTCGCTCCCGGCAACCTCCTGGTTCGGCGATCGCGAAGAGTCGGTCTATACCCATTACAATGGCGAGGTTCGCAAGAACATGAGCGCCGGCGCACGAATCGCCGAACTGGAAGCCGAGATTGACCGGCTTCGCGACTCCACCGCGACCAAGGCGCCGTCACAATGGCTGCGCTGGTTGCGCCGACGATGAACCCAGAATACCGATGAGCACAACCCCCGAATTCCAGATCAGTTACGGCAACCTGCCGAATGCCACCCCGTCGACGCACGCCTCCTCCGATGCGCCGTTGTACGCGGCCATTGATGCCATGGTGGCCCCGTTGTCCAGCGAAGAGTACGCATTCATTGCGAGGGACTCGGGTGAACGCCACGTACTCAGCCATCATGTGCTGCAGTCGCTCGACCAGTGCCGCGAATTCCGCAGCATTGACGAACATGTCGCGCGCGTGACCGCCGTGGTGCCGGGGCTGACCCAGCAGGATCGGATTCGCAAAGGCCTTGAGGGCCTTGCATCGACCGGCCTGCTCATTTCCGACCAGGATTACCTGAACCGGCTCGAGCGCTCGGTCGAAACCGAGCCACGCAGTCTTCACGCGATCTACATCCGTGCCTGTGACCGGCCAGAGCAGCTGCAGACATTGCTCGATTCATTGGCAAACTACGAACGCAAGTTTCGGGTGGCCAGGCCGATCGTCCTGCTTGATGATTCGGTCGAGGAAAAAAACCGCGACCGCAATCGCGACCAGCTTCGCGAGTTCGCGAGGGCGGTAGGTAACCCTGTCAGCTATGTCGGGCCGGCCGAGCGTGGAAAACTGCGCCAGCGCCTGGCCAAGGCGGTGCCACATGCTGCGACGAGTCTGGAGTGGTTGCTTGAGCGAGGACCGCGCACCCGACGTGGTGGCGGTGGTCGATCCTGGAACATCGCGTTGCTGCTTTCGGCCGGGCGCATGTTTGCCTTGCTCGATGAAGATTTCCGCTTCCCGCTGCATCGACATGCCGATACGCGTCCAGGCATGGACCCGAATCCTGCATCGGCTGCATCGGCGCGATTCTATCGGCGTCTCGATGATGCGCTCGATGCGGGCGAGGCAGAAGAACAGGATCCCTTCGAGGAGCATCTTGCCGTTTGCGGCAATCGGCTCGGCGCAACGATTACTCAGGCGGATTACCGTATTGATCGCGAGAGCCTCCGCGGCATCAACCTCGGCCGGCTTGAGCACCTCCGAGGTGATTCGCGCATTCTCTACTCGCTGAATGGAACCTGCGGAAGTTCGGGCGCCGAAAGCGCGTTGTGGCTGTACCAGCTCGATGCCGAAAGTCGTGCGGAGTTCTGGGCGGATCGCGATGCCTATCTGCGCAATATCGAGGCGCAGAGCCTCTGGTATGGCTGGTTGCGAGCCAAGCCCGCAACCCAGGCGTATTTCTCGCCGTTTCTGTTCGACAACCGTGAGATGTTGCCGTGCACGAATCCGGATGGTCGCGGTGAAGACGGTCTGGCCAGTGCCGCCACGCAGTACTGCCATCCGGGCTCGCTGGTCATGCACTTGCCGTCCGCGATTGGCCACGCGCAGGAGAGCTCGCGCAAACGCTCCGATGTGACCATGGCGCCGCTGACGCCGCGATTCAATCATTTCCTGCGCGACTATGTTTCAAATCAGGTCGGTGGCGCGAAAGCCCATGATCCACGGCGGCGGATGAACCTGCTCGGCGAGCTGACGGCTGATCTTGCCCATTCCGACACGGCAACGATGGCTGCATCTCTTAATGAGTATCTGGGTTTTGTCCGTGCCGATATTGTCGAGCGTCTGCAAAACCAGTTTGAATTGCTGCCGGATGCGCCCGTGTATTGGCAGGCCGATGTACGCCAGATTGTGCGCAACAACGGCAATGCCTTGCTGAAACAGGGTGCGCCGCGGCTTGCCGATTGGAGTGAAGGTATCGACGAGCAGGGCTGTGCGGATGCTGCGCGCGAAGAACTTCTCGACATGGCCCAGGCCTGGCGTGACTGGCCTGCCATCTGGGATGCAGCGCGCGGGCAGGGCGAGCGCCTGATCGGCGGACTCTGAGCCGGGGCGGGCAGACGCCTTTTGGCTGCGGTGGTGATTCCAATCCGAGGGTGCTGCCGAGCGGCGGACATGCATGAAGCGACGTTGCGCACTCTGCTGTCGGTTCCGCCCATGCGGATGCCCCAATCATGTTATCCAGTGTTTCCAGTGTCCGGAGCCCAGGCTCGACCAACCAATACGGTCGCGGGAGATCAATGTGACTGCCCCGAAGTTGCGAGCCTTCACGCCCAAAGCGTTCATGCATAGCTTGCTCTCCCCGAGTTACTGCCGGGCCCGCCTTCATTGGCGTCCGTCGGCTATTGCCGTTTTGCCTGTCGGCCCGCAGGCTTTGCCCATGCGACTCGTCCCGCCTTGGACCCGTCAATGGTCAGTGACGCGATCAGCTGCGCGCCTCATGCGGTGTTCGATGTGAAGCCTGGCGAACTCCAGCCCGGCTTGACCAGTGTGGTCGTGGTTACCGCGGACAGTGGAGAGCTGGCCGTCAATTGCGTAGCCAGCGTGCTTGCGTCGACGGCACCGATCGAACTGCTGGTCGTGGACAATGCATCGACAGATGGCCTCATTGCCGAACTGGAGAAGCGCTTTGGCGGGGACTCGCGCCTGCGCATCGTGGAACAAGCAGCCAACATCGGCTTTGGACCTGCGTGCAACCGTGGCGCCGCATTGGCCCGTGGTGACGGCCTCCTGTTCTTGAATCCTGATTGCCTGGTCCAGGATGCAACGATAGGGCGCATGCGCGAGGTTGCGGCCGGACTTGTGAATGCCGGCGTACTCGGCGTACGCGTTCTTGATCGCAACGGGGGTGTGGAAAAAGCCACGCGCCGGAGGGATCCGAGTTTGTCGCGAGCCCTGTGCTCACTCCTCGGATTGGCGCGATTCGAGAGTCGATGGCCGGCGATGGGCGGGATCAGCATGCCCCCGGCATCCATTCGCCAGGAAGCCGAGTTTGTCGATGCGGTATCGGGTGCCTGCCTGTTTCTGCCGCGTGCCGTGTTCAACGCTGTTGACGGATTCGACGAAAGCTATTTCCTGCATTGCGAAGATCTTGATCTTTGCCGGCGTGTGCGCGACGCCGGGTTCGATGTCATGTATGTGTCCGACATAACCGTACGCCACGAGCAAGGCGGATCCAGCCGTCGTCGCCCGCTTTTCGTTTCACGCCACAAGCATCGGGGCATGTGGCGCTACTTCAGGCGCTTCGATCCGGCATTTGGAAATCTGCTGTTGCGGGCTGTTGTCTGGAGCGGAATCTGGCTGCATTTCCTGCTGTATGCGCCGATCCATGGCTGGCGCCAGATCCGAGCCGGCAAAGCCTGATCCCAGCGGGCGGTATCTGCACGGGGTGTTGTTCGCGGCGAGCCTCATGGCCTGGGTCGGTCAGGGCTCGTCCTTGTCGAGGAAGCGCGACTCGTAGAGCAGCGAGTCGACGCTGGCCTCCTGACCTGGCACGAATTCGACGCCGAGATCATCGTCGCCATCGCGCACGCAGCGTGCATCCACGGCAATTACCGTTTCCTGGTCAAAAATGAAATAGATCCGACAGTCGGGGCTTTCGCCCAGTGTCCATTGATGTGGCCGGGCCAGGCGCGCTCCGCCTTGGGAAAGGTCCCTGACTTCGCTGAGCCAGCCTTTCCCAGAATGCGTAATCAGCGCCGCCGAAAATATGGGCAGGCGCGGAAAGCGGCGTTTCTCGTTCACACTCATCGATTCCAAGATAGCCGTCCCTGCTGTCCGCGCGCAAGCTGCATCCGTTCGCAGCATGATGCACATCATTGCGCGGAGAAGGGCGCGCTGAAGCGCCCGTTGCCTGCATGCATGATCAGGGCGACCGCAGGGCCGCCCTGGCCTATTGCACGTTGCTGTCCCGTTGCCGTGGATTGCGCATGCGGGATTCAGTTGCCATGGCGCAGAACCAGCATGGGCGGCGTGCGAGCTATGCGGCGTGTGCCAGCCAGGCCTGCCAGCATGACCACGATGGCCGATACCACGGCGATGGCACCGAGCTCGGGCAGCGGTGGCCAATAGTCCGGCATGCGGAACACGGTGCGTGCCAATGCAATCCCGGTGCCTGCCGCACCTGCGGCAGCGACCAGGCCGGCGAGCAGACCAAGTGCGGCGAATTCACCCAGTACCGCCGCATTCAACTGCCCGCCATTGGCGCCCAGCGTGCGCAGCAAGGCGATTTCGAAACGACGTTCCTCGGCCGTTGCGGCCAACGCCGCGAGCAGGACCAGGATGCCCGCAGCAAGGCTGAACCCAAGCACCCAGGTGACTGCAGAGGAAACGCGACCAATGATGTCGCGAATGCGATCGAGGATGGATTTGACATCGATCAGGGACAGGTTGGGCAACTCGCGCGAGAGTGCAGACAGTCCGCTTTGCGATGGCGGCAAGTGGAAACTCGAGATCAGGCTGTGCGGCAGGTCAGCCCCGTGCATCGGGTCAAGCATCAGGAAGAAATTGACCCGGAACGAATCCCAGTCCACCTCGCGGACACTGCTGATGACAGCTGTAATTTCGGAATCGCCGAAACGAAGCGTCATGCTGTCGCCAAGATTGAGTCGAAACATCTCAACCCAGCTTTCGTCCACGGACAGTTGCGCGGTTTCAGGATCCGCTCCGGGCCAGGAACCGAGAACGACTCGATTCGATGGTGGCAGTTCGTCGCTCCATGACACGCGGACTTCGCCTTCGATCCAGTTGCCCGCGCGCGAGTCGTCGCCATAATCGGCAACATCCAGCGGCTTGCCATTGATTGCGACCAGTTTGCCGGCGGCCAACGGCAGCAAGCTCAGGTTGCTCGCGCCCAGTGCGCCGAGGCGACGCTCGAAATCTTCCTTCTGGTCGCTCTGCAAATTCAGGGCGAAATAGTTTGGCGTGTCCTCGGGCAAATCTGCTCTCCAGCGATCGAGCAGAGAGGGGCCGACGACGGCCAGCAGGTCCAGTGCGGTCAGGCTGAGCGCCAGTGCGCCGACCTGGATCAGGGTCAGCGCCTTGCGTCGGCTCAGGTTGGCCAGGCCAAAGCGCAGCGCGCCTGGCAATCTTCGTGAGCTCGCTCGAATTCCCTTCAGCGACAGAACAGTGACCAGCAAGGTGGCCAGCGCCACGGCGCCAAGGCCGGCGGCGAGCACCCCTGCCAGCTGGGAGGATCCGCTTTCGAGCAGGATGAGCAGGCCGCCGACCGCGAATGGCAGCAGGTACAGCGCGTCGAACCGGCGCAGACGAGGTTCAATATCCTTGCGGAATACGCGCATGGGCTCAACATCACGCAGGCGCATCAGGGGCGGCATGGCGAATCCGAACAATACGGCAAGGCCGATTGCAAAGGCGGACATCGCAGGTGCGAGCGGCAGCGCCGGCGTCGCGCCGCCGAGCAACTCGCCAGCGAACAGGAAAGCGACCTGCTGCATGCCAACGCCCAGCAAGGCGCCGAACACGCAAGCCGGAAGGGCCAGCAATGCCAGTTCCAGTGACAGGGCGAGCACGATTTCACTGCGATTGGCACCGAGACAGCGTAACAGGGCAACTTCGTCAGTCTTGCGCCGCGCGAAGCGCTGGGCGGCAAGGGCCACGGCGATGCCGGCCAACAGGGCCGCGAGCAAGGCCGCGAGGCGCAGGAAGTTTTCTCCGCGTTCGAACGAGGTGCGCAGATTGGCCTGGGCATCGGCAACCGTGGTCAGGCGCGCCGCGGAAGGCAGGTTGGCCTTGGCCCAGTCGGCATAGGCCAGCACGTCGCCGGCATCTCCGGAAACGAGAATGCGATAACTCGCGCGGCTGCCGATACCGAGTAGGCCGCTGGCTTCGGCATCGTCCCGGTTCATCAGCAGGGTCGGTGCAAACTGGAAAACCGAGCCACCCGGAGCGCTGATGATCTCGCCAGCGATCTCGAGATCGCGTCCGCCCAGTTGCAAGGATTCGCCTACCTTGCTGGACAGGGCATTGAGCACGGCGCGATCGGCGAACACAGTGCCGGGAGCCGGGCTGGATACCGTACGC
>NZ_JBAWHJ010000345.1:0-6828 GCF_049593775.1 Dokdonella sp.
ATGCCGCTGTGATCGCCGGCACCAACGCAAGCCGGTTCTTCGCAGATCCGGAATCCGGAATCTATGGATCGACCAGCGAGGCCGTGCCGTACGCGATCAAGGTCGAGACCCACAACCATCCGACCGCGATATCGCCGTTCGCCGGTGCAGCTACAGGTTCCGGAGGAGAAATCCGCGACGAAGGTGCAACCGGCCGTGGTGGCAAGCCAAAAGCTGGCCTGACCGGATTCAGTGTTTCGCATCTGCGCATTCCCGGGCTGCCCAGGCCCTGGGAATGTGAGCGACCGCTGCCGCCGCGGTTTGCGTCGGCCTACGAAATCATGCGTGACGGACCGATAGGTGCCGCTGCATTCAACAACGAATTTGGTCGGCCCTGCCTGGGTGGCTATTTCCGTACATTTGAACAGGCTACCGATGAGAAAGGCCTTCGTCGGGGCTATGACAAACCGATCATGATCGCGGGTGGCCTTGCCAACCTGCGGCCTTCGGATGTGCAGAAGCACGAACTGCAGCCCGGCGATGCGGTGATCGTGCTGGGTGGTCCAGCCATGTTGATCGGACTGGGCGGCGGCGCCGCTTCATCGGTCGCCGCTGGCAGCAGTTCCGCCGAGCTCGATTTTGCTTCGGTCCAGCGCGACAACGCCGAGATGCAACGTCGCTGCCAGGAAGTGATCGATGCCTGTTGGGCGCGTGGCAAGGAGAACCCGATCGTATCCGTACACGATGTCGGCGCCGGCGGACTGTCCAATGCATTGCCCGAACTGCTCAATGATTCCAGGGTTGGCGGCAATCTGGAGCTGCAGAAGATTCCTTGCGATGACCCGCATCTTTCGCCCATGCAGATCTGGTGCAATGAATCGCAGGAGCGCTATGTACTCGGCATCCGGCCCGCCGACGTAGCCCTGTTCGAATCGATCTGTGAGCGAGAGCGCTGTCCATTTGCAGTCGTCGGATACGCCACCGAGGAGCGCAGGCTGGCCCTGACCGACTCGCGTTTTCCGGCTACGGACTCCCGCCACTTTCCCATCGACTTGCCGCTGGATGTCCTGTTCGGCAAGCCGCCGCGCATGCTGCGCGACTCGAAACGCCTGGCCGAAAAACTTTCCGTGATCGCCGATACCGAAGGTCTTGAGCTGAGCGACGCGATCAAGCGCGTGCTGCGCTTCCCCGCCGTGGGCAGCAAGTCTTTCCTGATCACGATTGGCGATCGCAGCGTCGGTGGCCTGTGTTCGCGTGATCCGATGGTCGGGCCATGGCAGGTACCGGTTGCCGATTGCGCGGTCACGCTAAACGATTTCCAGGGCCAGACCGGCGAAGCCATGGCCATGGGCGAGCGCACCCCGCTGGCCTTGCTGGATGCGGCGGCGTCGGCACGCATGGCCGTCGGCGAGGCTTTGACCAATATCGCGGCAGCACCAGTGCGTCTCGATGAAATTCGCATGTCGGCCAACTGGATGGCAGCCATCGATCATCCTGGCGAAGATGCCGCTCTCTACGCTGCGGTGCACGCGGTCGGCATGGAGTTGTGTCCAGCGCTGGGCATATCGATTCCGGTCGGCAAGGATTCCATGTCGATGCAAGTCGGCTGGCAGCACAACGGGACTGATCAACGCACGGTTTCGCCGGTTTCGCTGGTTGCAACCGCATTTGCCTGCAGCGCCGATGCCCGGCGCGTTCTCACCCCGCAGCTGGTGCTGGACCAGGGTGATACCGAGCTCTGGATCATTGACCTGGGCGCGGGACGTGGCCGACTGGGGGGCTCGGTGCTGACCCAGGTCTTCCAGCGCGCGGGTGACCTGCCGCCGGACGTCGATGATCCTGCGCGACTGCGCGCATTCTTCAATGCCGTCCAGGAGGCGAATGCCGACGGACTCCTGCTCGCCTATCACGATCGCTCGGATGGCGGCGCCATCGTCAGCCTGATCGAAATGGCACTGGCTGGACATTGCGGCCTGGATATCCAGTTGTCTGGCTGGGCCGACAACATGCTGCGCGGCCTGTTCAACGAAGAGCTTGGCGCCATCGTCCAGATCCGGTCCAGCGCGCGCTCGGAGTTCCTGGCACTGCTCAAGCGACATGGCATCGACACGCTGGCGAGCCACGCGGGAAATCCGACTTCACGCAAGAAGATCAAGCTATTCAACGAGAGTGAGCGCATCGCCAAGTGGGATTGGAGCGAGTTGATGGCGCTGTGGTCGGAGACCAGCCACGCCATGCAGCGCTTGCGCGACAACCCCGAATGCGCCGATGCCGAACTGGCCTGGCGCACCGACGAGGATGATGTCGGCATCACTACAAAGCTCAGCTTCGATGCAGGCGAAGATATCTGCGCAAAGTTCATTGCAGCGGGTACGCGCCCACGCGTGGCGATACTGCGCGAGCAGGGCGTCAACGGACAGGTGGAAATGGCTGCTGCGTTCACCCGCGCCGGATTCGAGGCGGTCGACGTGCACATGAGCGATCTGCAGAGTGGCCGGCACGTTCTGTCGGATTTCAGGGGTCTCGCTGCATGCGGTGGTTTCAGCTATGGCGACGTGCTTGGCGCGGGGCGCGGCTGGGCATCCTCGATCCTGTTCAATGACCGCTTGCGCGGACAGTTCGCTTCATTTTTTGCCGACCCCGCGCATTTTGCGCTGGGTGTCTGCAACGGCTGCCAGATGATGTCCGGACTCAAGGAAATCATTCCTGGCGCAGACGCGTGGCCGAGCTTCGAACGCAACGAATCCGAGCAATACGAAGCGCGCCTGGTCACGCTTGAGGTCGGAGAATCACCGTCGATCTTCCTGCGTGGCATGGCGGGATCGCGCATTCCCGTCGTCGTCGCGCATGGCGAGGGCAGGGTTGTTCATGAGGATCCATCTGTGGCACGCAAGGCCAAGGCCTGCCTGCGCTATGTCGACGGTTCCGGCCGCAAGACCGAACGCTACCCCCTGAATCCCAATGGCTCCCCCGGGGGTGCTGCCGGATACAGTGCAGCCGACGGTCGCATCACGATCCTGATGCCGCATCCGGAACGGGTTTTCCGCTCGTCTCAGATGAGTTGGCATCCGCGCGAATGGGGCGAAGCATCGCCCTGGCTGCGCATGTTCCGCAATGCACGCGAATGGGTGGCGTAGTGGACGAATCGCCGATCCGCGGCCTGGGTCTGCGCGCCGTACTTTGGCTGCCGCTCAGCTTCTTCATCTGGTTTGCATTCTCCTCGCCCCTGGTCTGGCCCGTCATCGAGATGGCCAAGCTGGGCTTGCTCGGCCTGTGGCCCACCCTGTTTTCCGAAGTGATCCAGAACGGGCACAGCATGGAAGTGGCGACACGCCTGCTGGTCAATCAGGTGGCACCCGATGGGCGCAGCGGTATCGGCGAACTGGTCCTGGTCCAAAATCCGCTGATCTACGGCTACTCGCTGCCGCTGTTCAGCGGACTGGCCATGGCAACACCCATCACGATCCGCACGCGACTGTTGCACTTTGCGGTCGCATTCAGTGTCATCTGGCTGGCCCAGGCGTTCGGGGTCATCGCCGAGACCTTCAAGATGCTGGCGTTTGATTCCGGGTCACCCGGAGCCAACGCAATCACCGGCGCGGGAATATCGCCCGACACGATCGCGCTGGCCTATCAGTTTGGTTACCTGATCCTGCCTGCCGTGGTACCCGTTGCGCTTTGGATTGGCCTCAATCGCCAATTCATCGAGTCTCTGGTGCATCCTGTCGAGGAACCGAAGACCGCATTGCAGGGTCCCAGCCACGATGCCCAGGAGTAATTGATGTCGGCTGTTTCCGAAATGAGCGTGCCTCAATCCGAAATCCCGGTATTGAGCGGGCAGGCGCTGGACGAGCGTATTTGCCAGTTCCTGGTGGCAAAGGGGCGCCTGAAGGAAGCCGACCTGGTTCGCGGTCGTCGTCTGCATGAAGAGGACCCGTCGGGTCGCCTGGTAGCGCTGTTGACTCGCCTGGGCCTGGTATCCGAGCGGGAAATGGCCGACGCGGTCGCGGAGATCATGGGCTTGCCATTGATGGGAGCCAAGGATTTCCCGGAATCGCCGCCACCCAATGTCCAGCTCTCGACCCGCTTCCTGAAGCTTCATCACGTAGTCCCGATCGGCGAGACCGAGACCGAGGTCAAGCTGCTGATCGCCGACCCGGCCGATCACTATCCACTGGAGGCGATCGAACTGGCGACAGGACGCAAGGTCAGCCTGTGTGTCGGCCTGCGCCCGGAAATCGATGACCTGATCGAGCGCTACTACGGCCAGGGCCGTTCAGCGATGGGTTCGATCGTCGAAAGCCTCAGCGACGACAACGCGCGCAGCGAAGATGATATCGAGCATCTGCGTGACCTCGCCTCCGAAGCTCCGGTCATCCGGTTGGTGAATCTGGTCATCCAGCGCGCCGTCGAGCAGCGCGCATCGGATATCCATATCGAGCCGTTCGAAAGTCGCCTCAAGGTTCGCTATCGCATCGATGGCGTGCTGCATGAAGTCGAGTCGCCTCCTGCCGCATCCACCGCGGCGGTGATTTCTCGCGTCAAGATCATGTCCAAGCTCAACATTGCCGAACGCCGCCTGCCCCAGGATGGCCGCATCATGATTCGCGTGCAGGGCAAGGAGCTCGATTTGCGTGTATCGACGGTGCCGACTTCGCATGGCGAATCGGTGGTCATGCGTATCCTGGATCGAGAAGCGGTCGTGTTCGATTTCCACACGCTGGGCTTCACCGACGAGTTCTTGCCAAAGTTCAACAAGGTTCTCGAGTTGCCCCACGGCATCCTGCTCGTTACCGGCCCGACCGGATCCGGCAAGACCACTACTCTGTACACGGCACTGAGCAAGCTCAACACGCCGGATGTGAAGATCATCACGGTCGAGGATCCGGTCGAGTACCAGATTGAAGGTATCAACCAGATCCAGGCCAAACCGGCGATAGGCCTGGATTTCTCGCACGCCCTGCGCTCGATCGTGCGTCAGGATCCCGACATCATCATGATCGGCGAAATGCGTGACCTGGAAACCGCCAAGATCGCGATCCAGTCAGCCCTGACCGGCCATCTGGTGCTGTCGACCCTGCACACCAACAATGCCGCAGGCGGTATCACGCGCCTGCTCGACATGGGTGTCGAAGACTATCTGCTGACCTCGACCGTCAACGGCATCCTTGCCCAGCGCCTGTTGCGCAAGCTCGACAAGGAAAATGCGGAAATTTACGAAGCTCTGCCCGAAGTTGTCAGGGAATTTGGTCTCGAAAAGCTGACCAGGGAGCGTCCGATCAAGCTGTACAAGCCGGTGCCAAGCCAGGCCTATCCGAGCGGCTACTACGGACGCACGACGATCATGGAATTCCTGGTCATGTCCGACGCCGTCCGTCGCCTCATCATGCAACACGCTGGCGCCGGCGACATCGAAGCGCAGGCTCGCGCTGATGGCATGCGCACGATGTACGAAGACGGACTGGTCAAGGCCCTGGACGGCCAGACCACGATCGAGGAAATCCTGCGCGTGACGCAGGAGGGATGATGTTCTTGAAGCCGGGAGTGGGGAATAGGGAACGGGGAATCGGCAAAAAGCCGGTTTTCCGGGCCGTGATGCGTTTTTGCCCTACCCATTCTCCATTCCCCATTCTCCACTCCCGTACAAGCCAATGACCCTCTACCACTACAAGGCAGTTACTCCGTCCGGTGAGGTCCTCGAGGGCCAGATGGATGTCGCTTCGCATGACGAGGTGATCAGCAAGCTGCAGGATGCAGGCAATGTCCCGCTCGATGTGCGCGATGCCGACAGCGTGGATTCGGGTGGGCTGTTCGCCGCGCTGCTGAAGAAGCCGACGCTTTCAGATGCGCAGATCGTCCAGTTCACCCAGCAACTCGCGACCCTGCTCGGTGCCGGTCAGCCGCTTGACCGCGCGTTGCAGATTTTGCTTGATTTGCCGGAAAGTGAAAAAGCGCGCAGCCTGCTTGAGCGCGTGCGTGACCTGGTCCGTGGCGGAGCCACGCTGTCGGACGCGCTGGAAGCCGAGCGCGGCACGTTCTCGCGCCTTTACATCAACATGGTGCGCGCCGGTGAAGCCGGCGGCTCACTCGAAGACACCTTGCGTCGCCTGGCCGATTACCTTGAGCGCTCTCGTGCACTGAAATCCAGTGTGATCAACGCGCTGATCTATCCGGCCTTTCTGGTCGGCATGGTGCTGGTTTCGCTGTTCGTGCTGCTGGTCGTTGTCGTCCCGCAGTTCGAGCAGATGTTCGCCGACATGGACGTTGAGCTGCCCCTGCTGACACGCATCGTGGTGGGCGTCGGGTCGACATTGCAGAATTTCTGGTGGTTGATGCTGGCTGGCGGGGTGTTTTTCGTCGCCTGGTTCCGGCGCAAGCTGGCCGATCCGGAAAGCCGGCTGGCTATCGACGAGCGTTTGCTCAGTGTCCGCATCGCCGGCGAGCTCGTACGCAAGCTTGAGACAGCGCGTCTCTCGCGTACTCTGGGAACCTTGCTCAAGAATGGTGTTCCATTGCTGGGTGCGCTCAATGTCGCGCGCAATGTAATGGGCAACGCGTTTCTGGGTGTTGCTGTCGAAAAGGCCAGTGAAGAGGTCAAATCCGGCAACGGACTGGGTTTTGCGTTGTCCCAGTCCAAGCAGTTCCCGAAGCTTGCGCTTCAAATGATCAGTGTTGGCGAGGAATCCGGTGAGCTCGACTCGATGTTGCTCAAGGTTGCCGATACCTTTGATATCGAGGTGCGCAATACACTGGAGCGCCTGCTGGCCGCCCTAGTTCCGGCCACGACCGTTGTCATGACCGTGGTCGTTGCCATCATCATGATGGCCATCATCTTGCCCATTCTGAAAC
>NZ_JBAWHJ010000346.1:0-5398 GCF_049593775.1 Dokdonella sp.
CTGCAGGCGCTTGCCGGCTTCATCCTCGACGATCTCGTAGACGCCGGCCGGGCAGAAGCGCGTGCAGGGATTATTGTATTCCTCGACACACTTCGTGATGCAGATATTGGTGTCGGCGACCTTGAGGTGGATCGGCTGGTCTTCATCATGCTCGGTGGCGGCGAAGTAGACACTGGCCAGTCGATCGCGAGGGGGCAGCGTGCGATCAGTCCAGTCCCGATTTGGTGATTCGTAGTTGGCGATCTTGTTCAGTGCCGAATGATCGGCGTGGTTCTTCAATGTCCACGGCGACAGGCCGGCGGTTACAGTTTCCCAGCCCGCGTTGGCAAGGCCGAACCACATGCCCTTGTTGAAGCCGGGTCGAATGTTGCGCACCTTGCGCAATTCCTTCATCACCACCGATGCACGCAGTTTTGCGTTCCAGCCAACGGCCTTTCCGGTTTCGGCGATATGTTCGGCGGCGAGCATGCCCGAACGCATGGCCTGGTGCGTTCCCTTGATCTTCGGCACGTTGACGAGGCCCGCGGAATCGCCGATCAGCATCGCACCTGGCATCTCGACGTTCGGTAGCGACTGGTAGCCACCTTCGATAATCGCCCGTGCGCCGGCCGAGAGAATTTCGCCGCCTTCGAGCAACGGCTTGATCATCGGGTGGTTCTTGAGCTGCTGAAATGCCTCGAACGGCTTGAACTCCGGATCGACATAGTCGAGCCCGGCGACGAAACCAATCGCGACACGATCCTTGTCCAGGTGATACAGAAAGCTGCCGCCATATGTGGCCGGGTCGAGCGGCCAACCAAAGGTGTGCACGATTTTGCCCGGCTCACCGCGCCCGGCCGGCAGTTGCCAGAGCTCCTTGAGGCCGATGCCGTAGGTTTGCGGATCGCAGTCGGCATCGAGCTTGAAGCGGGCAATGAGTTGCTTGCTGATGCTGCCACGACAGCCTTCGCCAAGCACCGTAATTGGCGCGACGATGTCGATGCCTTCGGTGTAGCCGGGCTTTTGTGAGCCGTCACGGGCTACGCCCATATCGCCGATGCGCACGCCCTTGACGCCGCCGGCCTCATCGAAAATGGCTTCCGAGGCTGCAAAACCGGGGAATACGTCGACGCCGAGCGCCTCAGCCTGTGGCGCGAGCCAGGCGCAGAGTGCGCCGAGGGAAACAATGAAGTTGCCGTGATTGTTCATCTGCGGCGGTGCGATCGGGAATTTCGCCGCGCGTTCGTGATCGCGCAACCACCAGAACTCATCCTTCGCTGCGGGTACGCAGATTGGTGGCGGGTTGGACTGCCACTCCGGGAGCAGCTCGTTGAGCGGCTCGGGCTCGATCACGGCGCCAGACAGGATCTGGGCGCCAATCGCCGATGCCTTTTCGATTACGCAGACGCTCAAGTCGGGCTTCAGCTGCTTCAGACGTATCGCGAAGGCGAGCCCGGCCGGACCCGCACCGACCGTAATGACGTCGTATTCCATCGTTTCGCGTTCGCTCATGGCAAGGTCCTGTCAGTTCGGGCCAGCAGCCATTGTCCGGGTTCGGGGCGCAGGCAGCAATTCACAGTTGCGGCATAATCGGGGTATCGAACAGGATTCAAACATGACTGACAGCCAAGAAGCGGAACTTTCCAGCCGGCTATTGCGTGGTGCCAGTACATTCCAGTTGCTGCACTGGATGGCCTCAGGGCGCCTGACGCCCAGCCGACTGTGCGCCATTTACGAGAAAGCCATAGCAGACGAGAACGACGCGCTGAATGCGTACGTGGCGCTCGACACGACGGCTGCGAGGGATGCCGATGCCAGCGAGCAGCGCCGTGCCGGGAACCAGGCGATTGGCCGGCTCGACGGCGTGGCCGTGGCCATCAAGGACAATACCGATGTCGCCGGCCTGCCAACCTCACTGGGTCTGGCTGGTCGCGCGACACGCGTTGCCGAGTCTGATTCAACCGTAGTCGCCCGACTGCGTTCGGCGGGCGCCATCATCCTCGGCAAGACGACAGTCGATGAGGGCGCGCTGGGGACAACCGGGACAACGGCGAATAGTGGCCCGACCCGAAACCCGCATCGACCCGAGTTCATTGCCGGAGGTTCATCCGCCGGTTCGGCAGCAGCGGTGGCGGCGGGCCTCTGCAGCTTCGCGATAGGTACCGACACGCTGGGTTCGGTGCGCATTCCGGCCAGCCATTGCGGCGTTTATGGCTTGCGCCCCACCGTGGGCGAGATCTCGACCAGCGGTGTTGTTCCCGCAGCACGCCGGCTCGACAGCGTAGGCATCCTCGCGCGCTCCGTGCAGGATCTGGCCATCGTCCTGCAGGTGCTGGACGCCTACGACGTCGATGACGTCCGCTCCCGGCGCCGCAGGGTGGCCTTGTCGCCACCGGACTGGGAGCCCGGGCGCTTGCGCAGCGGATTCCTGCCCAATCTGGCGGCGCTCGGTGTCAGTCCGGAAGTGTCCGGCCTGTTCGCCCGCGCTACCGAGGCGTTGGGGCTCGAACTGGGTGAGCGCATGGACGCCGATTTCTCCGGCTATGATTTCGCCCGTGTGCGCCGCGCCGCGCTGCTCATCATGGAGAGCGAACTCGCCTGCGAGCTCGAATCCGACCTCGACGACGGTGCGCATCCGATATCCACGCGATTGCGCGACATGCTTGGTTTTGCCCGACACAAGTCGGCGGTGCACTACGCGGCCGCTGACCGCATGCTCGATGGCGCCGTGCTCAAGGCGCGCCAGTTGTTCGAACAGTTTGATGTGCTCGTGTTGCCCACGGTGTCGCATGGGCCGTATCGCATCGGTGAAACCGAGCGAGCCAACGATGCCGACCTGTGCAGTTTCGCCAGCGTCGCGGGTTGTCCTGCGATCAGCTTGCCGATGGGCATGCTTGAGAGCGGTCTGCCGGTTGGCTTGCAACTGGTGGGCGCACCGGGATCGGATCTGCGCCTGCTCGAACTGGCTGAGGTTTGCGCTTCCAGGCTGGACGCGGTGCCGGACTATCCGGTCGTGCAGCGCGCCTGACGAACCCGTTCGGCGCCGCCAGTTCGCGGTGCCGGCAAGCGTTTCCCGTATTGGCGATCAGGGAGACTTCGGGCGCGCGTTCACCATGGCGTCGTCCAGCATCTTCACCAATGTGGCACGATCATAGGTGTAGGACTGTCCTTCGTTGAGCTGAACAAGCTGCTCGATCTGCTTGCGAATCGTCCATTCAGCCTCTTGCTGGTTCGGCACAACCATATAGCGGCGCTTTGGCTTTTCTCCGAACAAGGCGTGTTCAACTGCAACAGCCACTGCATCAGGCTTCTCGTATTGACTGCGATCCGCGAACCCCGTTTCCTTGCCTGAGCGCTGGGTCGCATTCCTTCCAATTTCCGAATCGAAATTGCCTGGTTCGACGATGCTCACCTGCACACCGAGGGGCTCCATCTGGGCAGCCAGCGCATCGCCAAATGCTTCAACGGCATGCTTGCTCATCGCGTATACGCCCAGCTTCTCCGAGGCGAGGATCCCCGAGATCGACCCGATCGTCGTGATGCGTCCCTTCTGTTCGATGATCAGAGGCGCAAACGCCCTGGTAACGCGATACGGACCGTAGGCATTCACCTGCATGACCAGATCGAATTCCTTTTCACTCGTGTCGGTAATCGGGGCAATGGTCGCGATGCCGGCGTTATTGACCAGGCCATCGAGTCCACGGCCGGCCTTCTTGACCGTTGCCACTGCGGCATCGATTTCGTCCTGCCTTGTCACATCGAGTCGGATCGCCTGCACGTTCTCGATTGCATTCAGCGCATCCAGATCAGCCTGCTTGCGTGCGCCGGCATAGACGAAATAGCCTTTCGCTGCGAGACTTTCCGTGATGTTTCGACCTATGCCGGTGCTTGCGCCGGTAACCAGTACGGCTTTCTGGTCTCGTGCTTTGGGTTCACCGGTTTGGGTTGATTGCGCGTATCCAGCAAGCGGTGCTGCGGCAAGTGCTGTCGCAAGGGCGATCAGAATGAGGCGCATGGGCTTCTACCTGGTGGCTTGAATCGAGCTTCGAGTGTAGTTGAAGTCTATCCTGGTCAATGCCTGCTGCTCACTCCGCAAGGGACACCACGAGAAGCGTTCCGAATATCAGGACAACGCGAGACACTCTGACCATCTGCGCAATTGTCACGCGATCGTCGCGGGAGAGGCGCTGGGCAGGTGGTTGAGATCATGCGCTGGCTGCATGCTACGGCAGCGAATGGCACATCAAAATGCTTCTTTACTGCGTGCTACGCGCCTATCCCCGACGCGTGTCGCCATGTCTTTTGCTCGCCTGAGCGAAGCTTTGGCCTGCTGGGCCACACGCTCCGGGGCGTTTCGCGGCTTTCAACTCGCGAGGGGCTGCTCAAAAACGCAGCACGCCCCGAAGATGTCATGTTCGGCAGTGGCTGAATGCGTTTCCCGCGAAGGCCGTCACAGGTCGCGGGCTTCGATCACTTTCTTCGCGCTACTGCCTTGTTGCTGGCTTGCTGTCTTCGTGCAAGTTACCTTGCTCGATGGTCCAGTCGACCAGTTTGGGCAGCATTTCGTCGAGCGCCTGCTCGAACGCCTTGACCGCATCGGCCACCTCAGTGCTTGCAGCAGGTGCTGTTGCGTCAAACGTACGCGTGGCGACGATCCGGTTGTCGGAATGGTCGAACAGTTTGGCGGTCAGGCGGATTGTCGCCTGGGCGTCGGCACCTGCCATCTCGACCTGGAACCCGCGCAGTTCCATGGACAGCACATAGTCGCCACTCAAGCCTGCATCGGCTGCACTGACGCCGCCAATGCGGCCATCATTGTCGAATGCAAGCACGATCAGGCTGCGCATCAGGATCGGGGCGGAATCGCGCCAGCGTGCGGCAGGGTAGACCTCGATCAGGCCGGCTGATGGCATCACCGCGATATGATTGGTATCAAGCGCGGCACTCGTGCGCGGCGTGTCGACCAGGAGCTGCCACTGGATCGAATTTCCGCCTGCGTCACTCGCCGGCAAGTCCAGCTGTGGCGCATAGACGGCAAACGGCGTGTGCTTGCCCCCAAGGGCGGAGCAGGCCGCCAGCAGGGCGAACAGGCCGGGCAACAGAAAACGGCTGGTGCGGATCATTTCGGATTGAACTCCCTGGGTTGGTCACGACCAAGCAGCAAGGTATTCGAGCTGCCTAGCTGGTCGCTGAGTTGCCGGAACGAACGCAGAGTTTCGCGCAGCTCATACAAGGTGGGGCCAACCTGGCGCAGGCCCTGGTTGCTGAAGTTGCTCAAGGCAGCCTGGTTTTCCGACACCAGCTGATCTGCCGAATCGGCGACGCGCTCGATCGAAACTATCGCCTTCTCGGTAGATTCCAGTACGCGACGTACGTCCTTGTTGATCAGGTCGTTGGTTGTACTCGCCATGGCGTGAAG
>NZ_JBAWHJ010000347.1:0-16242 GCF_049593775.1 Dokdonella sp.
GCAACGGCCAGGGACGGCCAACCATTCGAACTCGTTGCGCTGGCCAGCGATGTCCACTATCAGATCGGCGGGCTCATCGCCGAAGCCAGCATTCGCCAACGTTTCAGCAACCACAGCAACGACTGGGTCGAGGCCCAGTACCTGCTGCCCCTGCCTGAAGGTGCCGCCGTACATGACATGGTCCTGCGCGTGGGTGAGCGCGTCATCGTTGGCGAAATCCGCGAAAAGGAACAGGCGCGCGTCGAATACGTCGAGGCTGCGGCCACAGGCAAACGCGCTGCCCTGGTCGAATCGGATCGGGCTGGTCTGTTCCGCACAGCCGTGGCCAATGTCGGGCCGGGCGAGACGATCGAGGTCGAAGTGCGCTGGTGGCAGCAGGTCAGCTATCGCGACGACCGCTTCAGCCTGAGCCTGCCATTGACCTATACGCCGCGCTACCAGACCGCCAACGGCGAAGACACTGCAAGCGCTCCGTCAACATCGAGCGATGATCATCATTCCACCCATGCCCCCACGGTGGACGTGCGCATTGATCTCGATGCGGGCCTCGCCCTGGCAACGATCCAGAGCCCCACCCATCGCGTGAAGATCACGCAGAACGCATCGGGCTATGCGATTGCACTGGCGGATGGTCCGGCTGCTGCCGACCGCGACTTCGTTCTGGACTGGACCCCGGTGCTCGGAACGGCGCCGGCTTCAGCTGTGCTGAGCGAAACGATCCATGGCGAAACCTACGCCATGGTCATGCTCTTGCCGGACAGCCAGCTTGCCAACCCGCTGCCGCGCGAATTGATCCTCGTGATCGACACGTCGGGCTCGATGGGTGGCGCATCGATCGAACAGGCGCGCGCCGCGCTCGATCTGGCTCTGGCTTCGCTTCGCCCAAACGATCGTTTCAACGTGATCCAGTTCAACTCGGTGACCGAAGCGCTGTTCGACACCGCCGTGCCTGCGCGTGCTGCAGACGTTGCGATGGCGCGCCAGTGGGTCGCACGCTTGCATGCAACGGGTGGCACGGCGATGCAACCGGCGCTTGAGGCAGCACTTCGCGGCTCACCGCCATCGACCCATGTGCGCCAGGTTGTCTTCGCCACCGATGGCGCCGTCGACAACGCCGGTGGTCTCTTCCAGGTCATCGATCGTGACCTTGGGCAGTCCAGGCTTTTTCCTATCGGGATCGGCAGCGCACCGAACGCACAGTTCATCGAGCGTGCGGCGACTCTGGGCCGCGGGTCTTCGACCATCATTCGCAGCGGAACGGAAATCAGCGCGCGAATGAGCGAACTGTTCGGCAAACTCGACCGTCCTGCCCTGCGTGATCTCACGCTGAGCTGGCCCGGCACGGCTGACAGCTATCCGCAGCGACTGCCCGATCTGTATGCCGGTGAACCGCTGCTCATCGTTGCCAAGCTCTCGAACTTGAATGGCACCCTTGAAGCGCGCGCCATGGGCATGCAGGAAACATGGTCCTCGTCGCTGGCGCTGGGTCGTTCCGCCAGCGTGCCCGGCATTGGCCGCCTGTGGGCGCAGCGCAAGGTCGAAAGCCTCGAACAATCAATCGACCATGGCGCGGATCCGGCGGCGGTGCGTTCGGATGTCTTGCAACTCGCGCTGGATCATCACCTGGTCAGCCGTTACACCAGCCTGATCGCCGTCGAACTGGTGCCGGCCCGCGATGAAATGCTTGATCTCGTATCCAGGCGCATCGCCAACGGAGCGCCGGCCGGAAGTGTCGCCTATGCCGCCACCGCAACCTCGGCACCGCTGCAATTCCTGATCGGTTTGGGGCTGCTCGCGCTGGCCGGCCTGTTCGGCATCGCCAGCATTCGGCGCAGCCGCTACGCCTGCTGACGAAGGAACTCCTGATGAACAAAAAATCGCCAATTTCGCCAGTGACCCTGACAGACGAGCACTACGAGCCGGCAGCAGAATGGCTGGGCGGTGACGCTTGGGTGAGCCCGCCACCGTTCACGCTTTGGGCGCCCGTTTGCGCGCAGGAAGCGCATTCCGAGCAAGCCGCAACAGACTGGATTCCTGTCTGATGGATGTTTCTGCTGATTCCGGGTCGCTGTTGCGCTTGCGATTTCAGCCCGTTGTTTGACGTTTGCGCACCTTCAACCATTGCGAGAAGAGATCATGATTCCAGATGTCGCTCGTGTCGTGTCGGCCGTCGCTTGCTTGATGATGTTTTCCAGCCTGGCTGCGCAGGAGACTTACTCTCAACGGTACAGCGCTGCGTCGCAACGGCGGGCGGAGAGCTCCATGGAGCAATTCCAGTCGAGACTCTCGGAATCGAGGGCTTCGGGAGATCGCTCTGAATCCAGAATCCTGCTCTCCTTCAACGAACTGGTTCCCGCCCGTGACGTCATTGCCGTGATGGATGCGATTGGCATCGAGATCGAAGACCTGCAGACTTCCGTTGGCGAGTCGCTATTTTCTTTTTCCATTGGCCAGGCAGATCGTCAACGGGCAGAAGCTTCCATTGCGCAGCAATTAGCGCGGTCCGTTGCAATCCAGGTTCGTCAAGACGAATGGCTACTCGCGAATGAGAGCAACGAGAAAACACGCTACTGGCTCAAGGAAGGCCTTCGGTTCTTCGATGCCTACCAGGCAAGCATCGAACAATCTCAAGTCCTGTTCATAAGCGGCGCAGGATGCGTTGCGTCCAATGACCAGATTGAACGTCTCATGCAAGCGTCACCGTCGTTGATTCGTGCCATCGAGTTTCAAGGAACGCTCAGGATGATGAGTATTCCGCTCGAGGCCTACAAAGGGCCGGGAGAGTGAAGTCTTCCATAGGTCTGATGGCATCACTTTCGGCCTTGACTACTTCGAAACAGTCGCCGCCGCTTGCTTTGTCCGGTCTAGTGAACATTCTTTTGGAAGCCACGGAATGAGATTGCTCAACCCGAGACGTTGCCGATTGGCCGCCTTCACGCTAACCGTGGCCGCCTGCGTGCCGCTGGCTCATGCCGGTTATATGGAAGCCAAGGCGGGCTTGGCCCAGTTGCTTCTTCAGCGGGCCTGGCAACAGGGACTTGAGAATGGGTCAGCCATCAAGCCCTGGCCCTGGGCCGATACCGCACCGATTGCCCGACTGCAGGTAGCGCGGCTGGGCATTAGTGAAATCATCCTGCGAGGTGACTCGGGCCGGACGCTGGCCTTCGGCCCTGGCTGGGCCGAGTCCAGCTCGGTGCCCGGCAAGCCGGGTCTCAGCGTCATCAGCGCTCACCGCGACACGCATTTCTCATTCTTGCGTGATCTCGTTGCGGGCGACCAGATCGATATCCAGAGCGATCAGGCAAACCGGCGCTATGAAGTCGCATCACTGCGCGTGGTTGATGCTCGCGAGGGTGAGGTGGAGCTGGTACCTGACAGCGATGCGCTGATCCTCGTCACCTGCTTCCCTTTCGATACGTTCGAAGTCGGAGGACCGCTGCGCTTTGTGGTCACAGCGGTCCCCGTGGCCGCAGGTCAGGCTCAACCTTCGGTAGTGGCATCGCTCGATTCATCGCCATTGTCCATCGGCGCACCGCGACCACCCCGACGCTGATGACGGGTGTGCTTGCGTTCCGCACGTTGCTCCAGCTTCCATGCCGCGTAGGTCGCATAGGCATCATCGCCCAGCTCGGCGCGCAGTTCCGCCGTGGTCTGTTCCTTGATAGCCTGATGAGCTGATCGCTCGGCTTCGAGCAAGGCCTTGTGCTCGGCCCTCTGCTCGGTCTCGATGCGGAAAATGGTGTCGCGTTGCGCCTGGGTCAGGCCGGGAATCGTCGCCAGCACTTCTTCGCTTGGCATGTGCTTGTGGCGCGATTGGGCAAAACCGGGCGCTGCCGCCAACAGTGCCGTGAGCAGGCCCAGGACCAGGGTGTTTCGGATCGGGTTCTTCATGGTGATTCCTCGTTGGGGATGAGCGCGCCTGTAGCGCATTGAAACCTGCAGGGACCAGGGTGCTCCCTGCTGTTGTTTGCGAAGGTCCGAGGCATGAGGTTCATTCGAATCCACCTGCGGTTGCCTTCACGAACACAGGTTGCAGGGGAAATGCGCAGCGAGAGCGCAGGAATCATGGATTTTTTGCGCAGAAGACCCCGGCTCCCCGTACAAGCGGTATCGTGTGCAACAGCTCTGCAGCATTGAACTCACGCATGAACCTGCGCCTCTGGCAACGCCTATTCCTGACCTTTGCCGCCCTCAGCAGCGTGGCTTTGGCAGGCTTCGTGTTCTGGCAGCAGCAGGCTTTCCGCAAGGGATTCCTCGGCTACATAGAAGAGGTCACGCTGGAGCGCCTGCAGCCCGCCACTCAGCGTCTGGCCGCGGCCTACGTCGAAAACGGCGACTGGCAATTCCTGCGTGAAAACGAGCACCAGTTCGCCGACCTGCTTGAACCGGACCTGCATCGACTGCGGCGCAATCCGGATCAGCGACACCGGCCTCCATCGCGGGAGCGTGCGCCAACCGAAGGTGCCCAGGATCGACCGTCGCCGGAACATCGCGCGCATGTCCGCGCCATGCGCGCCCGTCTTGCTGAAGCCAACCTGGTATCGCGCCTGCTTCTGGTCGATGCCGACAACCGGCCCGTGGTTGGTGACCCCGAAATCCGGACCAATGCGATCGGCCTGCCAATCGAAGTCGACGACGCGCTGATCGGCACCTTGTATCTGGCCCGGCTGCCACAGTTGCGTGGCGCAACCGATGTGGCCTTCGCACGCGAGCAGTTGCGCAACGCCCTGGTGGCAGGCATTGCCATCCTGGCGCTTGCCCTGTTGCTTGCCTTCGCGCTGGCACGCTGGCTACTGGAGCCGGTGCGTGAGCTGGCAGCAGGTACGCGCGCACTGGCAGCCGGTGACTATGGCCGGCGCGTGGGCGACAAGCGCCGCGATGAACTCGGCGCCCTCGCTCAGGATTTCAACCATCTCGCCGTGACCCTCGAGCAGCATCGTGAGGCGCGCCGTCGCTGGGGTGCGGATATCGCCCACGAATTGCGCACGCCACTGAGCGTCCTGCGCGGAGAGATCCAGGCCTTGCAGGACGGAGTTCGCGAAGTGACTCCCGAGGCGCTGAACTCCCTGCATACCGAATGCGAGCGAATGGGCAACCTGATCGAGGACCTCTACCAGTTGGCCCTGGCCGATGCCGGCGCCCTGGAATACAGGTTTGCAACGGTCGATCTTGCCGGATTGCTGGGCGACACCGTCACTGCGCTGGAGCACAGCTTCGCGGATGCCGGTCTGGAACTCGAGTTGCACATCGGCAAGGTTCCGGCCATCCGCGGCGATAGCCGGAGGCTCGAACAACTGGTCGACAATCTCCTGGCAAATTGCAGGCGCTACACGGATGCGCCGGGTCGGGTCAGGGTCGAACTGCGCATGCACGATGGTCATGTGCAGTTGCTGATCGAGGACACGGCACCAAATGTGCCGGATGCCTCCCTGCCGCGAGTGTTTGATCGACTATATCGCGTCGATATCTCCCGCAACCGGGCAGCAGGTGGCGCTGGCCTGGGCCTGGCCATCTGCAAGGCGATCGTCGAAGCACATGAAGGCTCCATCGAGGCGAGCCATTCCGAGCTTGGCGGGTTGCGCATCTCAGTTGCCTTGCCGACGCTCGACAGCATCCGATGACTTCCAAGACGCACATCCTGGTCGTCGAGGACGAACCAAAACTTGCCAGTCTGGTCCGCGACTACCTGGTTGCAGGCGGATTCGAAGCCAGCATTCTCGAGCAGGGCGTCGGAGCCGTGGAGTGGATTCGCGAACACCAGCCCGCGGCCATCCTGCTCGACATCAACCTGCCAGGCCTCGACGGGCTGAGCATTTGCCGGGAAGTTCGAGCCTTCTCCGATGTCCCCATCCTGCTGGTCACGGCGCGAGTCGAAGAGATCGACCGCCTGCTGGGCCTCGAGCTCGGTGCCGATGACTACATCTGCAAACCGTTCAGCCCGCGTGAAGTGGTGGCCCGGGTTCGCGCCGTGCTGCGCAGGTCAAACCCGGCTACTGCACGCCCCTCTCCGGCGGTCGAGCTCGACGAGGATCGTTTCGAGGCCCGTATCCACGGCCAGGCTCTGAACCTGACCCCGGTCGAATTCCGCCTGCTGGGCAAGCTCGCCTCGCAACCGGGCCGGGTTTTCGCGCGCGACCAGCTGATTGGCGCGCTTTATGCAGATCACCGCGTAGTCAGTGATCGGACGGTCGACAGTCACGTCAAGAATCTGCGGCGCAAGCTGTCTGATCTTGGCTACGACCCGATTTCCGCCGTCTATGGAGTCGGCTATCGGTTCGAATGGGAACAGCCCCAAGCCGAAAATCAGGGCTGATTGGCAGGGTAAGACTGTGCCCATTTTTGTCATTGCGGGCCAAAACACTTTAAAACAGCCGACGCATTGCCTAGCATGCTGGTCGGATTGAGAGGGGATTCCAATGTTCGAGCACGCTATTCCGGTCAAGACGGCTACCGGCCGCCTGGAAATTGATGAGCGCAAGCAGAAGTTGGGTGCGCGCCATCGCATGGTGCTCATCTCGATAAATGGAGAGCGCTCGGTCGCGTCTATCCGCAAGCAGTTCGCTGCCATCAACGAGATCGATACGCTACTCGAGGACTTGCTTGTCGGCGGCATGATCGAGGTGGCCAACGAAGCAGAGATTGCGGTCGAACCGACTGCAGCAGCGATCACGGCGCCACCGCCCGAGATGCAGCCGGTCGTGGAGGCAAGAATCGCCACTCCAGCCAGTGCCGAGGCCTCCCCTCCGGCATCTCTGGCCACCGGCAGTGATGAAGGTCTGCACGAAGCGCGCGACTACATGAGCCGCACGTTGAGCGCCAAGGTGGGCATCCGCGCCTTCCTGTTCACCCAGAAGGTCGATCGCTGCCAGACACGCGAGGCATTGCACGAACTATTGCCGGAATTCCGCCGCCTGTTGAGGAAAAACCTCGATGCCGGCCGCGTGAATGAATTCAGCGCCAATGTCGAGCAGCTGATCGGCCAGGGCTGAGGCCGCATCCGCACACGCCCATGGGGCGGGCTGTGCGATGCTTGAGTCGCCACCGCCGCCCCTGATTCAAGGCAACACCGATCAAGTGGCACAACCGTCATGGCATCCAGAAGGTCTGCCAGTCGTGCTGCGAGGCGCGGTTGAGGCTGGCGGACCTTGGCAAGGCTCGTGGTGCGACTGGCGCGCCTTCTGAACGCCACCTTTTCCACTGAAAATCAGTCGGTCAGGCGACGCCTGTCTGCGCGCAGCTCTTTGTTGCGCTGCCTTGAAGCGATTGCATGGATGCAGGAGGTATAGGTCCCTCCTGCGCATGCGACATTCGCACATCCATGTGCATCACAACGCAGGGGCAGTTGCCGACGACTGCATGGATGCAGGAGGTAGGGCAACGCAGGAGCAGTTGCCGAGACGGCCACTCCATCTGCGCAAGCGCGCCGCGATCTGCACGCAGTCAGGTATCGTGACGATTGCGCCACTTGAACAGTGTTGCCTCAATGCTCAACAAACTCTGGCTCGGATTCTTCCTGACCGCCACCGTGGCCGGACTCGCACGCTGGTTTTCCGATGGCGACGGCTCGGTCTTCGCGGCCATGGTCGCCAGCCTGTTCGACATGGCCCGACTTTCCGTTGAAGTCATGGTGCTTCTCTTCGGCACCCTCAGCCTGTGGCTGGGCTTCCTGCATATCGCGGAGCAAGCCGGTCTGATCCGGGTTCTGTCGCGCTGGCTTGGACCCCTGTTTGCCCGACTCATGCCTGATGTGCCGCGCGGGCATCCCGCGATAGGCCTGATCACGCTCAATTTTGCCGCCAACGGACTCGGTCTGGACAACGCCGCCACGCCGATCGGCCTGCGCGCCATGCGCGAGTTGCAGACTCTGAATACGCAGCCCGATACAGCCACCAATGCGCAGATCCTGTTCCTTGTACTGAACGCGTCATCGTTGACCCTGCTGCCGGTATCCATCTTCATGTATCGCGTCCAGCAGGGTGCGCCGGATCCGACTATGGTGTTCCTGCCGATCCTGCTGGCCACCAGCGTGTCCTCGCTGGCCGGCTTGCTGATCGTGGCCCTTGTCCAGCGCCTGAAGCTCTGGGATCCCGTCGTGCTCGCCTATCTGGGCGCAGGCGCGATCCTGCTCGGTGGCTTCATCACCCTGCTGGCCACCTTGTCGGCCGCGGCACTGGCTGCGCTCTCGTCCCTGCTCGGCAACCTGGTCCTGTTTGGCATCATCATTGCGTTTCTCCTGATCGCTGCCATGCGCCGGGTGCCGGTGTACGAGAGCTTCATCGAGGGCGCGAAGCAAGGCTTTGAAGTTGCCAGGGATCTGCTGCCCTATCTGGTCGCCATGCTTTGTGCGGTTGGCGTTTTGCGCGCATCGGGAGCCCTCGACTTCCTCCTCGACGGCATCCGCTGGCTGGTTGCCACGTCTGGCTGGGACACTCGCTTTGTCGATGCATTGCCGACCGCACTGGTCAAACCACTGTCAGGCAGTGCGGCGCGCGCGATGCTGATCGAGACAATGAGCACGCACGGTGTCGACAGCTTTCCGGCCCTGCTCGCGGCAACCA
This sequence comes from Dokdonella sp., assembly GCF_049593775.1. Classification (GTDB taxonomy): domain Bacteria; phylum Pseudomonadota; class Gammaproteobacteria; order Xanthomonadales; family Rhodanobacteraceae; genus Dokdonella. Next base: position 8,559 of record NZ_JBAWHJ010000347.1, read on the forward strand.
TGCAGGGCAGCACCGAAACCACGTTCTATGTGCTCGCCGTCTATTTCGGCGCGGTCGGTGTTCGCCGAGCCCGACATGCGGTCGGCTGCGCCCTGTTCGCCGAATTGGCCGGCGTTCTGGCATCGATCGGCGTGTGCTATTGGTTCTTCGCCTGACCTTGGCGCATAGCCCGCCGGCGCAAGCAAGCCTGCCGCTTCCAGAGGTTGGCGGAACGCACGGCGCTGGACGAAGTCGGCCCGGGCAGGCACGATTGTCGGTTCGCTCTTGCTGATAGGACGATTCGCTTCGCATGGAAGAATCGGTTTTCCGCCAGTTGTTGTCGCGCAGCACCAACGCGGTGCTCGACCAGCACACACTTGCCAAGGGCGCCGATTACCTGCGCCGGGGGCGCGTGCGCGAGATCTGGTACGAAAGTGCGGGTGATGCCGGAACGCTGTTTGGCTCCATCCAGGGGCGCGATGCGGACCCGTACACCTCAGCGATCCTGATCGGCATCAACGGTGGCAAACCGAAGTTCGATACCCAGTGCACCTGCCCTCTGGAAGGTGAATGCAAGCACGTCGCGGCGATCGCACTGAAGATGCTGGGCGGCAGTGATGCGCTGGAAAGTCGTGCATCGACCGGCACGAATCGCCCCGATCTCGGTGCGTGGAAGCCCTGGTTTGATTCCTTTGCCGAAGTGCCCGCGGCGGCAAGACGGCAGCCGGCGGCCATGGATTCGGGCCTGGTGTTCGGAATTCTGCTGCGGATTGGCGATGGCACCTTGCCGGGCATGCAGGCGCAGCCGGTCTGGCTGAAACCGAACAAGCGTGGCGGACTTGGATCACCCCAGCCCGTTGGCCAGTTCCAGTTCGGAGCCGACCCCTGGCAACGCCTTACCGTGCACCAGTTCGAGCACGTCGCACGCCTGCGCATGGCCAGCCCGCACTACGCGTCCAGTGCCTGGTACCCCCTCACCGGGGAGCGCGACGAAGCACTGCTCGAAATACTGCTTGCCGAATACCCGTGTTTCGTCGAGAAGCCATCGCGAGGCCAGGTCAATCTGGGTGAAGCGCGCACGCTCGACTGGGGCTGGCAGTTGTTCGAGGATGGCAACCAGAAACTGGTACCGCAGCTCGAGCTCGCGGACGCTGGCACCCGCCTGCTGCGCATCGCCCAGATCTGGTACTACGACCCTGCCAAGCTTGCCGTCGGCCGCGTCGAGGGCGACACCCGCGTTATCGATGCAGCCCTGCGCGCCCCGGCCCTGATGCCCGAGCACGCCGAATTCGTCGTTGAACACTGGCACAAGACGCACCAGCTGGAAGGACTACCCAAACCCGCCAAGGCGAGCGCGCCGCAAACCCACAAAGTGGTGCCGACACCGGTCCTGACCTTGCGCGCGTTTCCCGTCATGACAGTCACCAGCGGAACCGCACAACGCTACCAGGCCGGCAGTGTGCGCCTGAGTTTCGATTACAACGGACCCCGGCTTCCGTTTTCGCCGGTGAAGCCTCGCGAGCGGCGCCTGCACGAGGGCAAATTGCTCGAAATCGTGCGCGATCGCTCGGCCGAAATCGCCGCCTGCGAACAACTGGAAGTACTTGGCCTGATCGATGTCGAACTGCTGCCGCGCATGGCCAACCTGCCGCGCGACGCATTTGCCGATGGCGACTTCGTACTCGAGCCGCGACGTGGCCAGCTGATTGCTGCCGAACATCTGTTCGCGCTGGCACCGCGTCTGCGCGATCACGGATTCCGCCTCGAAACCGATGCAGGGTTTCCGTTCGAATTGCTCGACGAACCTGACGACTGGTTTGCCGAGATCGAGGAATCGGGCAATGCCTGGTTCGACCTGAGCCTCGGCATCGATATCGGAGGCGAGCGGGTCGACTTGCTTCCGATCCTGCGCCGCCTGCTTTCCGATCCCGGCTTCCCGCTGGTGCCGCGCAAGGGCGAAGACGCCGATGCCCTGTGGCTGGTACCCATCGACGATCGACGTCGCGTGCCATTGCCGCTCAGTCGACTGCGCCAGCTCATGGCGCCATTGCTCGAATGGCTGCAGGAATTGCCTGAACATGACGCGGATCAGGGCAGCCTGCGTCTGCGCCGTTCGCAGGGCACGGTGCTCGATGAGTTGTCGGCCGGCAATGACATGCCGTGGCGTGGCGGCGAACGCCTGCGCAATGAATTGTCGCGTTTGCGCGAGGCACGGACCCCAGCCACGGAACCGGAGGGCTTCAACGCCACCTTGCGCGCCTATCAGCGTGATGGACTGGCCTGGCTGGGCTTCCTCGCCGATGCCGGCCTGGGTGGCGTTCTGGCCGACGACATGGGCCTGGGCAAGACCGTGCAGGTGCTGGCCCATCTTTTATCCGAGAAGCAGCGCGGACACCTGCAACAGCCCACCCTGGTGGTCGCCCCGACCAGTCTTGTTTCGAACTGGCGCGACGAAGCACGGCGATTCACCCCGGACCTTTCCGTTCTCGTCCTGCATGGACCCGCACGCGCCGGTCTGCATGAAGCCATCCCGCATCACGATCTGGTCATCACCACGTATCCACTTCTCGCCCGCGATCGCGACGAGCTGCTCACGCATGAATATGCCTTGCTGGTTCTCGATGAATCACAGGTGGTCAAGAACGCCAAGAGCCAGGCCGCGAAAATCGTGCGCGAGATTTCCGCGCGTCGTCGCCTTGCCATGACCGGCACGCCACTGGAAAATCACCTCGGCGAGCTTTGGGCACAATTCGATGCAGTCGAACCGGGCCTGCTTGGCAGTGAGCGTCATTTCACGCGTTTCTTCCGCACGCCGATCGAGAAGCACAATGATGCCGAGCGTCGCGACCGGCTGAGTCGGCGCATTGCTCCGCTGCTGTTGCGCCGACGCAAGGAAGATGTACTCGATGACCTTCCCGAAAAAACACTGATTCCGCGCAACATCGAACTGGATGGCGCGCAACGTGAACTCTACGAAACCCTGCGCCTGGCCCAGCATGAACGCGTGCTCGCCGAAGTGCAGAAACGCGGCCTCGCACAGAGCGGCATCATCGTCCTCGATGCCTTGCTGAAACTTCGCCAGGCCTGCTGTGATCCGCGCCTGGTCAAGCTTGAAGGCGCCAAGCGCATCAAGGAGTCAGCCAAGCTCGAGCTGCTGCTGGAGCTGACCGACAGCCTGGTTGCCGAAGGTCGTCGCATCCTCGTGTTCAGCCAGTTCGCCGAAATGCTCGACCTGATCGCCAAGGCCCTGACCCTGCGCAAGCAGAAGTTCCAGATGCTGACCGGACAAACGCCGGGAAGCCAGCGCGCGGATCTGGTTGCACACTTCCAGGCAGAACAGGTTCCGATCTTCCTGATCAGTCTCAAGGCCGGCGGAGTCGGCCTCAACCTCACTGCCGCCGATACCGTCATCCACTATGATCCGTGGTGGAATCCGGCCGTCGAAGCACAGGCCACCGATCGCGCCCATCGCATCGGCCAGGACAAGCCGGTCTTCGTCTACAAGCTGATCTGCACAGGCACCGTCGAGGAAAAAATCCAGGCGTTGCAGGTGCGCAAGGCCAGCCTCGCCGAAGCCGTGCTCGAAGGCGGCAGCACGCAGGCGCTTCGATTTGACGAAGAAGATCTCGCCGAACTGTTCGCGCCGCTCTGACTATTGCGGTCGTAGATGCGAATCAGCGCCTGCTTTTGCGACAGTCGAGACAGACAGGCTCCGACCCTGGTGGCACTGACTTAAGTTCGTGGTGAGCCGAGCCTGTCTCCGGATCGAGTCCGGGGACAAACGGCACTTACTTGACCGCTCGCCATCCCGACGAAACATCGGGGAGGGTGTTAAGGCAACGCTGATCTAGGGGAAATCAACCTCACTTGAACATGCGTGCCGAATGATTGTCCTATGCTTGAGTCACTCCATTCAGACTGTCTGGTCCATGCATGAGTTTTCGATTCCGATACCTCCCCTTCCTCGCTGCATGCACAGCCATGCTGTTCGCGTCCCCGTGCGCTAGCGCAGCCGCCGTGCAAGCCGAACATGTCAGCGTCGAACTGATCAGTGAGTCGAACGCATTGGTGCCCGGCAAGATCGCATGGTTTGGCCTGCACCTGCGCCATGATCCGCACTGGCACAGCTACTGGATCAATCCCGGTGATTCCGGCTTGCCGACACGACTGAAGTGGACACTGCCGGATGGCTACGCAGCGGATGCAATCGTCTGGCCTGCGCCGTCCCGATTCGAAATCAGTGGTCTCTACAATTTCGGTTATGCCGATGAGGTCCTCCTGCCGGTGGCCATCCATGTTCCGGATGACGCGACGCCAGGCCAGTCCGTGTCCCTGGCAGTGGAAGCCAAGTGGCTTGTCTGCCGCGAGGAATGCATCACCGGCAAGGCCGCGCTCGATCTCGAACTGCCGGTTGCCGAGAATGGAAATCCCGGCGAGGCCCTTGGCGCGAAGCTGTTTCAGGCAGCGCGTAGTGCGACACCAGATCCAGTCTCGTGGACAGGCAAGGCAAAGCTGCACGGCGATCAGATCGAGATACGCCTGGACGGTGCCGAACTTCCCAAGATCGAAGGCCTGGATGTCTTTGCCGTCGCGCGCCGCGTTCTCGGCAACGCACCTGCAGAGTTTCGCAGGGTAGGCGACAGCCTTGTCATCATCGCGAAAAAGAACGATTACTACGCCGAGACGCCGGCCATGCTCGATCTCGTTCTGACTTCAAGAATGACGAATGGCCATGTCAGGAGCTGGCAGGTTCGCGTACCGTTTGTTGATGTCGCGACGCCAGGTTGAGCGCACCCTGGTGAGCATTGCCCTTACTTGATTGTCGCCGCTTGCGTCGCAATATTGGTCCTCCAGAAGAGTGAATTCGTGCGACCGCAGTACAAGCAGCCTGACCCACGTCTGATACTGAAAACCACGGCAACGAAGGTCAGCCATTCTTGCAAGGTCAACTTCACCTCCCCGTACAGGAAACCCAGCCATGTTTAGCCGAAACGTTCTATTCAGCGCACTCGCCAGCATGACCATCAGCGCTTCCGCATTCGCCAGTGTCGAGGTGGGGCAGCCGGCCCCGGATTTCAGCCTTACCGGTGCTGATGGCAAGACCCATTCACTGGCTGACTATCGGGGCCAGACTGTCGTCCTCGAATGGAACAACCCCGAGTGTCCGTTCGTGAAGAAGCACTACGGCGGCAACAACATGCAGAAGCAACAGGCAGACGCGGTAGCCGGCGGAGCGGTATGGCTCACGATCAACTCCGGCGCACCCGGCAAGCAGGGCCAGCTGGATGCGGATTCCGCCAATGCCTATATCGCCAGCACCCATGCGAAGCAGACGGCCTACCTGTTTGACCCGGATGGCAAGGCAGGACACGCCTACGGCGCACGCACGACACCGCACATGTATGTGATCGACGGGGAAGGCATACTCCGCTATGCCGGAGGCATCGATTCCATCGCCAGTGCGGACAAGGAAGATATTGCCGAAGCCACCCAGTTTGTTCCGCAGACCCTCGCTGAACTTGCCGCCGGCAAGCCTGTATCCATGACCAAGTCCGAGCCCTACGGTTGCTCGGTCAAATACGGAGGCTGACAACCATGCGCGCACTATTCGTTCTGCTGCTCTGGGCCATTGTCCTCGTGCTGTGCTGGCCGGTCGCCCTGGTGCTGTTGATCCTGTGGCCGATCCTCTGGCTGCTTTCGATCCCGTTCCGCATTGTCGGCGCGCTGATGGAAGGCATCCTCGCCCTGATCAAGGCCATCTTCCTGCTACCTGCACGCATCCTGGGCTATCGACCACCCACACCGACGCAGTAACTCAATGCCATCAGGCCCGCGCAATCTGCGCGGGCCAGTTGCAGGCATCAGGGCTGGCCACGTGCGGCACCTGCAACATTCCTGAAGGCAGATCGTTGCTCGATCACATGAGCCCCCTTGTCGTCCTGATTCTCGCCGTGCTCGGCTTCGTGCCTGCAGCGGCCAGCGCATATGCAGTCGAACCGGATCCCGTCAGGGGTTCACTGGACCTGTCTGGTTGAACTGTGGCCAGTACCTACTCCCATAGGGCCAAGGCGAAACCAGAGGCAAGTACGACTTCAAGAACTACGCTGATCAGGATGGCCTTTCCGGCTCGCTTTGCCTTGAACTCGTACAGACCAAGAATGGCCAACAGCAGGAGCGCGATGAGCATCGCAATGGATATGGCCGAGCGAAAGTCCGACGGCGGCGCGGCCCTGCCAAGGAACAGCATGATGGCAATGCCGAAATAGACGGCGCCGAGGCGCCGGCCAACCAGCAGCCCCTGTGGGTTCGCTTCAAGCCCCCAGCGCCTGAGCAAGATGCTTCCAGCGAAGAGCCACCCGAGCCCCAACACCAGGCCGGCGATGGAGGTAGCAACTGCCGCGATCGTGAAGGTCATCCAATTCGCCTCTTTCTGAGTTCAAGACAACGCTGACTGATGGGCCCAGCACCTGTTTTGCGTGCCGCGACCTGTACGCATACAGGTGTCTCGGAGTTTGCGCCAACTGATTCAGGTGCAAAAGGTTCTAGTTGCCCGGCACCAATACATTGTCGATGGCAGCCAACGCTCGTTCTCCCGTTTGAATCTGTGCGTCAAGGTCGCTCGGCACTGCCACGACATCACCGGTCCACTCTGTGAGAAGCAGCTGGATCTGCGGATGATTGGCTATCGTCTTCACTGCTCTTGCTGCCTAGTCATCGGAAACGCCTCTTGGGCAATTCAGCGCATAGGATTCGTACCCGTCTTTCAACTGATGGCAAATCGCCCAGTATGATTCCTGCGCTTCAACAGGAATCATCTGACGAACAAGGGACCGATACGCGGGCTTGTCGATCATGGCTTGGACGATCTGGAGATTCTGCGCGTAAAAGGCCTCTACTGCCTCAACGATTGGGCGCGCGCTGGGAATTCCGAGACGGCGCATCTCGTCGCACGTCGTTCTCGGGATGCTCATGCCCTGCCATTGCGATGCGTGCATGAAGTCGACGAGGACTTGCCAGCAGTCATTGCCGCAAGGAATGTCGTTGGCGGGAAATGACAGCGATCGCTTGCCGGCTGCTGCCGCCTGCGCATAACCGTCGCCTCTGTTCTTCGAAAGCTGGATACCATCCTCGATCTCCGACTTCAGTTCCGCCAGCAATCCAAGCTCTCGAGCATTGAAGGCTCTCGAGTCGTTCCAATTGGCTACCTGTATACCGATAAACACGCCAACGACGACGATTACGAAATCGATTCCGATGGCGAACCAATTCTGGGCTTTGACGTGCTGGGTGAGTCGGCGCAATAACATTTTTCCAGGGTCCGATTCATTTGATGTTCAATTGAATTAGCACTCCTGCTTTGGATAAGCAGCAATCCGTCAGTTTCCATACGGGCGATTCTCTGCCCCCCGAAATATGCTGGACATTCTGTTGCGTCGCAGTTCTGCTGAGGCCATGTGCCCACGCTTTCACGCGGCTGCGCAACAACTTTCCGGGTGCAGGGCCTTTTCGGGCATCTGCATCCAATGCTGACGATACTTGTGCAGTGTATTCATCTTGTCAGGCTACTTGATGCCCACCACCATTGAATCGGGCCCCACCAGGTGCTCAACACGCGTTTCGCTGAATCCAGCCTCGCGCATCCACGAGATGCAATCGGCGCCCGAATAGTCAAAACCCGCTGGCGTCTCGATCAACATGTTCAGGC
>NZ_JBAWHJ010000348.1:0-5708 GCF_049593775.1 Dokdonella sp.
GCCTTGCACCGCCGCCTTGCGATACCACTGGTTGGCCCGCGCAAAATCCACGGCGGTGCCACGTCCGTTTTCATAGAGCACACCCAGGTTGAATTGCGCGTTGGCATTCCCCAGCTCCCCGGCCTTCTGATACCAGTAGGCCGCCTCCTTTTCATTTTTGGCGATTCCCATGCCTTGCTCATACATCAAGCCCAGATTGAACTGGCAATCGGAATCACCTTTATCCGCCCCTGCGCGAAATTCCTTGGCGGCCAATTGCGGATTGCCGGCTTCATAGGCCGCGATTCCTTCCGCCAGTCCCGCATGGGCCGGCGCGATCAGCGAGCTTGTAACCATCGTCAACGAAAGTGCTATCGCAACGAGGTGAAGGGTTCTTCTTGTGGTTTTCATTCGCTTGATTGACCCCTTGCATTATTCTTGATCGCGCATGAATTCTGAGGCGACTCAGCGCTCTTGTCGACGCGCTTCACTCCTCGAACGCAAACACCCGCTTCCAGTCATCCTTCATGCTGACTACGATCCAGCCCTGCTTCTTCGCCTCGTCATAGAGCGTCTGCGTGAAAGTGCCGACCTTGGTATCGGGCAAGCCAGTCGCTGGACCGTAAGCGTATTCGCGTTTCGCGTCGTCGTGCAGGAGGATCAGAGACAGCCGCGCGCCATCGCCGGCTTTAGTGTACTCGAGCATCTGCTTGTCGCCGGTCGAGTTGCCGAAGGCCGCATGAGGTCTGCGCCCGATCATCAGATGGATGCCTTCGGGCTTGCCGGCATCGTTGTCATTCAACAACAGCTTTGCCTCCTTGGTCAGGAACGGCTTGCCATCTTTGCCGTAGCCGTATTTCGTGGCTCCCGCTGTACCAACTACCTGCTCGGGCGGAATGCCATAGGCCGCTTCGGAATACACGCGTACAAAATCCTGACCGCCACCGGTGACGATGTAGGTCTTGTAGCCGTTGGCGCGCAGATACTGCAGCACTTCCTGCATCGGCTGATAGACGAGTTCGGTATAGGGCCGCTTCCAGCGCGGATCCCTGGCGCTTGCCATCCACTTCGACACTTCAGCGTTGAAGTCATCCACCGGCATGCCGGTAAAGGTGGCGGCGATGATCTTTTCGAGATCGGGCAGGGTGAGCTTGGCGATGGCCTTGCGATTGCCCGAGAGCACGGTCTTGAAAGGCTCGACGTTCTTCAGTTCAGGCTTGGCCTTGGCCAACTCGGGCACACGATCCAGCGCGTACATCAGGAACGAGTACATCGGGTGCTCGACCCACAGCGTGCCGTCCTGGTCGAATGTGGCTATGCGCTCGGCGGGCGGGACAAAATCCGGTGAGCCGGCGGTTGTGGTTTTAGTGACGAAATCGACGATGGCTTGTTTAGAGGGACCGTCGTTCCAGGATTCCAGCGGGCCGGCCGCCTGGGCCAGGACACACGTAAACGCGGCAAGTGTTGCCAGTGCCGCTGAGTAAAACCTGTGGGGGAAGACCCTATTCATCGCAATTGCTCCCTTGGTTGGAGTTCAAAACGCACGTTGTTTTTGCGGAATACTGATTTGGAGTTGCATCAAAAGCAGGTACCCGCCTGTCCTTGATCGGCTGGTGCCGAGCCTTCCCAAGGTTTGATCACGAGGGTAGATCGACGCGCCTGGTAGCCGGGACGAGTGCACTGTTGACCTGCACGGTTCCGGCAAGGAAGAGCTGTTGCAGTTCGAGCCTTCTCGCTCGACTGTCAACTTGAAAACGAAAACGGGCACCCTTCAAAGGTGCCCGTTCTCGTCACGCTTCTTGCATCAGCTGCCTGCGTGGCCGTTGACGTGCACGTCCTTCATTTGCTGGATGATCTGATCCAGGTTGTAGCTGGACGGAGTCTGCAGCGCCGGGAATTCCTTGTAGCTCATCAGCTCCTTCATCCATAGCAATTGGCCGATGGGCAGCAGGTTCCAGTCGTAAATGTAAGCCGTGGTTGGCCCGGCCAGCGCTCCGCCCATTGCCAGGAGCGAGCCTTCAGTCCCCACGGCAACCTCGAATGGATCGCGCTTGATGTTGTTCACCACCGTCCAGTGGAAAGTCTGGACGCCCATCAGGCCACCTGAAGCTGTCGAAGCCGCCATTGCATAGTAGAACTTCCAGTTCTTGTAGCGCACGGCCGAGGGATGGGTGCCGCTGTAATAGAACAGCGTGTCGCGCGCGGAATCACCCGTGCCTTCCAGGTAGGCGCGTTGATTGACGCCATCCAGCTTGGTCTTGAGGATGCCAGGGTACTTGCCAGCCATGATCTGCTTGTTCAGGTCCTCGCCTTTGGCACCGCCGGCGATGTCAACAAAGGTGGGCACGAAATCCAGCATCGAGAAGATCTGGTCCTTGAGGATGCCCGGCTCGATGTGTCCTGGCCAACGAATCAACAACGGGACGCGCATGCCGCCTTCCCATGTCGTCAGCTTGCCGCCGCGGAACGGTGTTACACCGCCATCCGGGTAGGTGATGACTTCGGCGCCGTTGTCAGTGGTGAAGACGACGATGGTGTTGTCCATCTCGCCCATGGCCTCGAGCTTGGCAAACACGAGACCGATGTTGTCATCCATCTGCTTCATGCCGACTTCGTTGATGCCCCAGTCCTTGCCACCTTCCGTACCCAGCATCGCTGCGTACTTGGGCGAGAACACGGTCGTGATATGCATGCGTGCGGGGTTGTACCAGACGAAGAACGGCTTGCCGGTTGTCTTCGGGTTATTGCGGTCGAGGAAGTCGATGACCTGGGCCGAAATTTCCTCGTCCACGGTCTTCGAGCGCTCCAGTGTCAGCGGTCCCATGTCCTTGCAGGTCTGGTTCGCTTCCGTGCCATCCGAAGAAGTGCAGTGGATGACTGGCCGTGGCGGCGTCATGCACAACGCTGTTTTCGGGTCGACGGCGCCCGGCGGATCGGAAAGTCCCTTGACCGGCAAGTTCTTGCACGGCGGCACCACAGCCTGGTTGGTCGGTGACGAGTTGATGTCGGGAAAGCTCACGCCCTGCATTGCATCGAGGTGATACAGATAGCCCCAGAACTCCTGAATACCATGGGCCGTCGGCAACGAACCGGGCTTGTCACCCAGGTGGTTCTTGCCGAACTCGCCCGTGCTGTAGCCAAGATCGTGCAGGAATTTGGCGATATGCGGAGTGCCGGGCAACAGGGAACTGGTGGAGCCGGGCAACTGCGGCATGATCATGCCCGCACGCAGCGGATTCATGCCGGTGGCGAATGATGTACGACCGGCGGTGCAGCTCTGCTCCGCATAGGCGGCCATGAATCTCGCACCTTCCTTCGCAAGGCGGTCGATATTCGGCGTCTCTCCAACCATCAGGCCTTGGTGGTAAGCCCCGACGTTCATGATGCCGATGTCATCACCCATGATGAACAGGATATTGGGCTTTTCGGCAGCGGCCTGAGCCATTGCCGGAATCGCCAATATCAATAAGCCAATCGCTAACATTTTTCCAGTTCGATGCAACATGGAATGTCCTCCATTCATTTGAATCAACGGTGCGCAACCCACCGACAACTTGCCAGGCAGGAATCCTTTCGTCTCAGCCTGAGCCATGCTCAGCCTGCTTCTAGTGTACAAACGCTCAATACAGTCCCCATTCATACTATACCGCAGCCGGTTGAGTCGCCCATTCGGGCAGCCACCTAGACTACGTACGTAGTTGACTCAATGCGCAGTCTTGCTGTCGCTAGCGTTGCGGTGCAACGAAAGCAGGTTGACACGTTCCAGCAGCTCATCCATGCGCAGAGATTTTTGCAGGACTTCTGCGGCACCGTGCTTCATCGCCAGTACGGCCATGGGCACATCGCCGCGCCGGGCAGTCACCAGCACATGCGGGCTTGCGCATAGCGCCGCGAATCTCTTGAGCCTCTCCGGGCAATCGAGGTCACCCAACTCCACATCCAGAATGACGCAACAGCCGTCGACCGGCTCTGGCGCGTCCAGCCAGTCCCGAACAAGCGGATGCACTGTGAGCCCCATCCCGTTCGCTTCCATGAGCTTCGAAAGAGAATTTCGAAACTCGACATCTGCGCTGACAAGGTGGACAACATTCGAAGCCATAATTCCACACGGCACGACCGCACTGACATGCAAACGGGCGAGAAATCGATAGTCAACGCCTTGGCATGGTGGTGCGCTCGCTTCACCTGAAGTTTGATTGTTGGTTCGAACCTACTTCAAAACGCGTGCCATGCATATTCGGATTGTTGCTGAGACTACGTACATAGTTGTGGGTGGCGATCTGCAGTTCCCACCACCATAGAGCGAGTCGCTCATTGCCCGAGCCAGCATCGGTGGGTACCCGTCCGGTGCGCGCTTTCATGATTTTGCAGGAGCGAGCTTTGGCTTCGATGCTGTTGGGTTCTACCCCGTTTCCACGGACGGTTTGATTAAGTCTGAAAACTCCCGATCGCGTCGTGCAACTCTACGACGCATTCGCGGGTTGTGAAACCTCTCCATATAGTCGAACAGATCAGCTCGGGCCTCGTTGCGAGTTTCGTAGTTCCTGTGGAACACCCGCTCCCGTTTGAGGACGCCGAAGAACCCTTCGCAGGCTGCATTGTCGGCGCAATGGCCGACCGCACTCATGCTGCAGACCATGGCATTTCCACCGAGGAATTTCTGGTAGTCGCCGCTGATGAACTGCCCGCCGCGATCCGAGTGCAGGATGACTTCGGAATCACCTTCCCGCTGCCACACCGCCATCTGCACCGCGCGCACGACCATGTGCCGGTCCTGGCGATGGTGCATCGACCAGCCCATCACCAGCTTGCTGTAGAGGTCGATCACGACGCACAGATACAACTTGCCCTCTTGCGTCGGGATCTCGGTGATGTCGGTCACCCATTTGGTCTCTGGCTCAAGCGCGGTGAAATCACGTTCCAGCAGGTTCTTGACGCCGACTGGACGACTCCCCGGACGTCGGGGAGTCCCGCGCCGCTTGCGCCGAGGCCAGCCTTGCAGCCCGGCCGCCGACATCAGGCGCGCCACCCGGTTGAGACTGATGCGCTCACCCTCGTCCACCAGGTCTTCCTGCATGCGCGGTGCACCGATGACGCCCTGGCTGTCTTCATGGATCTCCCGGATGCGCACCAACAAACGCGCATTGTCCTGCGCACGAGCACCAGGCTTGCGCGCAACCCACGCGTAGAAACCACTCGTTGAAACTTCCAGGCAACGGCACATCAAACCGATGGGGTAGTCGTTGCGGCAGCGCTCAATCACCGCGTACCGGACGGTGATTGCTTCGCGAAGTACGCTGCCGCGTCTCTTAAAAAATCCCGTTCCTTCGTCACCCGTGTCAGCTCGCGTTTGATCCGCGCGAGCTCCTCATCCCGCGGGGTTCCGCCGCCGGGAAATGCATTGGTTCCTCTGGCATCGGCCTCTCGGACCCAACGGGTCAGCAAAGCGGGGTTGATCCCCACTTCCAGGGCGACCTGACGGCAACTCGACTTCGACTGGCGGACCACTTCGACGAGTTCGTGCTTGTACTCTTGGCTATAACGCTTGCGCTTGGACATGGACACTCCTTTGACCCAGTATGGGTCTTAGTGAAAGTGTCCGCAGAATCGGGGTAGAACCCGACTGCAGCGGGGAGCATCAGAAGTTGCGGCAAGGCCATGATCCGAGTGGGGAAGGTCGTATCCTGCGCAAGGCGCACCCGGCGCTACGCTGCGGGCTTGGGTGACAC
>NZ_JBAWHJ010000349.1:0-2453 GCF_049593775.1 Dokdonella sp.
CATGATGGGGGCAGACCTATGTCTTTCACGATTCGAAACCTGAACAAGCAATTCGCCCAGTGCGGGTTGCATTGGGGAATCTGCATCACTCTTGGGCTGATGATCGCGCCGGCGACAAGCGCCTTGGCCGAGCAGACTTCAGCCACGGAACTTCGAAATGCCGCTCAGTCGACGCGCTCAGCTGATATTGATCCAGTCACGGGCCTTGTCTACGGTACTCAATCCGTCGTCAGCGGTGTGGCGATGACGGTAGATGCCGAGGGTCATCCGCGTGCACTTTGCGCGGATCCCGCTGACTCCCTGGCGCCCCTGCAGATGCGCGATGCCATTGACCCGCGCAATAGCAGGATTCGCTATGAATAGCGCCAGCCGATCAGACAGACATCGTGCGTGCGCCTCCTCGCCCGCTTCCGCCGTGCTGTTGCTTTTGCTCGCAATGGGATGGGCCCAGGCATTGGCGGCTACCGTCGTCATCGTCAATGCCGACCAGCCGGGCGTGGGTCTCAATGACAACACCGTAGTGGCCCCGGCAGGCGGCAACAACGGCACGACACTTGGCCAGCAACGCATGAATCTTGTTCAGCGTGCCGCCTCGATTTGGGGGCAGCGCCTGGCCAGCAGTGTACCGATACGGGTCAGCGTGCAGTTCGCGGGCTCGTTCTCCTGTGCTCAGAATCCTGGCGATTTCGTCTATCTCGCATATGGCGGGCCGGCTGCCTATTACACCGCCAACTTGCCTCCGGACCCGCCGCACCCGGTTATTTATCCGGCCGCATTGCGCAATGCGATTCTTGGCAGCGTGGCAGATCCGAGTACGCCAGAGGCGTTCCTTCAAATCAATCCGCTGATCGATAGCCAGCCGGGCTGCCTGACCGGCAACACCGGATACTGGTACGGCACCAATCCGGATATCGCGCCGCCCGCCGCCGCCAGCAAATATCCGTTGCTGCCGCTGGTGCTGCATGAAATGGCCCATGGCCTGGGTTTCGTGCAGAACCACAATCTGCAAAATGGCTCCGGATTTCCGCCCTATTACTACACCTTCGATCTCAAGGTTTTCGACAACACCATTGGAAAATTCTGGAATCTGATGAGCGACAGCGAGGTGCTGGTCTCGGCAGGCAACGATCCAAACGTGATCTGGAAAGGAGCGGCCGTTGATGCTGCAAAGTCGACCTACCTGCGCCAGCCCGTGCGTCTGCGCATCGGCGCGGCCGCACAAACCGGAGAGGTTCTACAGGCGTTTTACGGTCCTTTGCTGCCGAGCACCGGTCTCAGCGCAATGGCCACCGTGGTCAACGATGGCTCGGCCAATCCGGACGAGGGCTGCGCAAGCTTGCTCAACGCGGCGCAAGTGCAGGGGCGCATTGCCGTGGTCAAACGGGGCACTTGCGGATTTGGTGTCAAGACGAAAAATGCAGAGCAGGCGGGCGCGATAGCGGTTCTTGTTCTGAACAATCGCGCCGAAACGCCAGCAGATCCGTTGCCCATCGCTTCCGGATTTGATTTCACCATCCGCATTCCCTCGGCCACCGTCGCTTACCAGACCGGACTCGACCTGCTTGGCCAGCTGGCAGGCGCGCCAAATGTGACCGTGACCGTCGAATCGATACCTGGCAGCGGCATGCTCGGAATCCAGACTGGTTTCATGAGGATGCACGCTCCGGCGCAAATCTCCCAGGGCTCCTCGATAAGCCATTTCACCTCCGATACCGGCGGGCCGTTGCTGATGCAGGCCGAAATCTCCCCCTCGCTGTTTGACCGCATTGACATGACGCCCGAGCAGTTGCGGGATATCGGCTGGACGATCCTTCCCGACGACCGGCTTTTCCGCAACGGTTTCGACTGATCCCTGAGTTTCAAGGAGCAAGGTCTGCCACAGGGATGTGGCACTTGCCCTTGGCTGTACCTGGCCGAAGGCAGGAAAGCGCCGATCTGCTACGCTTTCCGGTCTTTCTGCCCGACCGAACCCTGCAATGACCGTCAGAACCCGTTTCGCTCCCAGTCCCACCGGCTTTCTGCATATCGGTGGCGCGCGCACCGCACTTTACTGCTGGCTCGAGGCGCGCCATCGCGGCGGCGAATTCGTACTCCGCATCGAAGACACGGATCGCGAGCGTTCCACCCAGGAAGCTGTCCAGGCCATTCTCGATGGCATGAGCTGGCTCGGCCTCGATCATGACGAGGGGCCGTTCTACCAGACCTTGCGCATGGATCGTTACAAGCAGGTCGTCGAGGACATGCTCAAGGCCGGCAAGGCCTACTATGCCTATGAGTCGAAGGAAGAGATCGAGGCGATGCGCGCCGAGGCCATGGAAAAGGGGCTCAAGCCTCGCTACAACGGTTACTACCGCGATCGCAACGAACCCCTTCGAGACGATCCCAACCGGGTTATCCGTTTCAAGAATCCGAGTTCGGGCAGCGTTGTCTTCGATGACAAGGTCAAGGGACGC
>NZ_JBAWHJ010000350.1:0-3675 GCF_049593775.1 Dokdonella sp.
GCCGCGCCTCGCCTTGTTGATTCCCAGCATTTCCTTGGTCGCATCCGTTGCAGTGCCGCTGCTGTCGTTGTTGGTTGCGACGTTCTTGACGGTGTTCCCCAGTGACTTGAAGAATCGACCAACGCCGGCGGGCGCCGCTTTCAGCGTATCGACCGGGTCAGATACAACCTTGCCCAGAGATTCGACGGTGTTGGTTGCCGACGTGCCGATTGCGTCAGCGAATGTGCTGCTGGTGGAAATTGCGTTCAGCGCCTTGACCGCCGGCACCTCGCCAACGCGCACCGACAACAGATCAGCGCCATCGGCTGTAATGGTCTTGCCGTAGACCTCGAGCGAAAACTGGCCATTGAAGCCGGAGATCGGGACTTTCGAGCTGATCACATAGCCGGTGCCATCCTGTTTCGGGACATTGGCGAAATCGGAGTAGCTCAGGGTTGGTGCGTTCTCGGCGACGCCGATCGAGGGCGCTGCCAGAAAAAGCGCGAGCATGGCCAGCATGCAATGTCTGCGGCAATTGATCACGGCGGGAATCTCCTTGGGGTTTGGATGTGGCGAGGTTGGCCAATGATAGGGCCTCAGGTGCGCCGTTGCTTGCTCCGTTCTCAAGTGCAATCCAGGGGCGGGAACTGCGCGCGAGTCGGCAGCGGCCGGGCTTGCGCCCATGGGATCGGCCCGGCAGCATGCTTGTCGGCAGGTATCTGCCTCCCCATCGACACGGGGGCGCGCTGCTGTCACACCACCGAAGGAATTCAGATGCGAAAGATTGATGATCTGCTGGCGATCATGGCCCGCTTGCGCGATCCGGTGGACGGTTGTCCGTGGGATGTGAAGCAGAGTTTCGACACCATCGTGCCCTACACGATCGAAGAAGCCTATGAAGTGGCAGATGCGGTTGACCGACGCAACTACCCGGACCTTTGTGAGGAATTGGGCGACCTGCTGTTGCAGGTCGTGTTCCATGCCCGCATGGCAGAGGAAGCAGGGCATTTTGGTTTCGACGATGTGGTTGCGTCGATCTGCAAGAAGATGGTTGGCCGCCATCCGCATGTCTTTGCCGACGCCCAAGCAGATTCAGCCGATGAGGTTCTGGTCAACTGGGAAGCCATCAAGCGCCGAGAGCGCGAGGCGGGTGGTGACGCTGATCCCAGCGCACTGGCAGGAATCGCACGGGGGCTGCCCGAGTGGCAGCGTGCAACCAAGTTGCAAAAGCGTGCTGCGACAGTCGGATTCGACTGGCCCGACGTGAATCCCGTGTTCGACAAGTTGCATGAGGAAATCGAAGAGGTTCGCGAAGAATTCGCCAAGGGCGCTGATCCGGATCGATTGACCGACGAGATCGGCGATGTGCTGTTCGTATGCGCGAACCTTGCCCGTCATGCCCGTGTGGACGTGTCAGCCGCGCTGCGTCACGCCAACGCCAAGTTTGAGCGGCGCTTTCGACGGATGGAGGCTTTTTCCACGGAATCCGGAACGACATTGAATGACACCACGCTTGATGATCAGGAACAGCTTTGGAATCGCGCCAAGGCCGAGGAAAAGTGAGCCCGACAGGCACGGCTTCAGGCAACGGATGGGATCGGGATGGTCGGCGCGCCTGGCATTGATTCGTACCGCCGCGCAAGGCAATCACTGAAATTGTTGCGTGTGAGGGAGGACGCAACCGATAGGGCGCCAAGGGCTCGCCTATGGCGCTGGTATTCGCGATTGCACCTTCTGTATCGAGCTTTCCGGCCGATGTAGATGACAGATTCAAGGGCAGCCAGCGCTAGAGCCTGGATTTCTGCAGGCGGCTGTTTAAACCATTCCCGCACTCGGCGTATCCAAGTAGCAACCATCCACTCCGGAGACGTCCATGCGCCTGCCCTTGTTTGCAACCTTATTGCTGTTTTCCGCCCAGGCATCGGCAACCATGTGCGCTCACGAAGCCGATCGCTCTTTCGATGTCGATCGTGCCGGCTTGATGGCCCTGGTTGCGAAGAATGGTTCAAGCGACGTTCGTATCCGCGGCATTGCCGATATCGGTCGAATCGAAGTGCGTGGGCGGGCCTGTGCATCCGACCCTGCCGATCTTGATCGGCTGACGGTCGAGCAGCGCCGGGATGGTGACCGGCTGGTACTCGAAGTCGGTCGCGACACCGGAATGTCGTTTTCGCTGTTCGGATCCCACTATGCCTATCTGGATCTCGAGATTCGCGTTCCGCTTGATCTGGCAGTCGAAGTGGACAATGGATCAGGTGATATCGACGTCCGAGACGTGGCGCGGCTGCGCTACGACGGTGGATCCGGCGATCTCGAAGTCGAAAACGTGGCAGGCGAACTCGACATCGAAGTGGGCTCGGGCGACATCGAGGGTTCGAACGTCGGCCCGGTCAGGTTGAGGTCGATTTCTTCGGGCGACGTGAACCTGCGCAAGATTGGCGGCGATGTCACCGTAGGCCGCGTGGGCTCGGGTGATCTCGACTTGCGCGCCATCAGCGGCGGGGTAGAGGTCGACCGGATCGGCTCGGGTGATGTGACCGTCGATGACGTGCAGGGCAGCGTCACCGTGGGCAGGATTGGGTCCGGGGACTTGCGAGCAACAGGTGTCCGCGGCGACCTTACTGTCCGATCAACGGGAAGCGGTGATGTCTCGCATCGGGATATCGGTGGAAACATCGACGTGCCGTATTCGGATTGACGCTCCGTACTGCGGTCCACGCGATCAGGGTTGATGCACGCAGCAGCCTGACTCGGGTGAGTCGGCCGACAAGGCTGGGCGAGGTGTTCCGTAAACGGTGCGGCTAGGCGTCTTTGTACGCGCCATGTTGGCGCATTTTCTGGTAGCGCTGCTCAAGCAGCGTCGGGATATCCAGTGCGTCCAGCTCACTGAGCTGGGCGAGCAGCACGGCCTTCAGGCGCACGGCCATCGAGCGCGGGTTGCGATGCGCGCCACCCAGAGGTTCGCGCATGACCTTGTCGATCAATCCCAGTTCGAGCAGTCGGGGTGCCGTGATGCACAGCGCTTCCGCCGCGTCCCTGGCCTTGTCTGCTGTCTTCCAGAGGATTGAGGCGCAACCCTCCGGAGAAATGACCGAGTAGGTCGAATACTGAAGCATCAGGATGCGGTCGCCGACGCCAATGGCGAGTGCGCCGCCCGAGCCGCCTTCACCAATGACCGTGCAGATGATGGGAACCTTGAGTTCGGCCATCTCTATCAGGTTGCGTGCAATGGCTTCGGATTGTCCGCGTTCCTCTGCACCGACACCCGGATATGCGCCGGGGGTGTCGATGAAGGTCAGCACGGGCAATTTGAAGCGCTCGGCCAGTTTCATCAGGCGCAGGGCCTTGCGATAGCCTTCCGGGCGCGGCATGCCGAAATTGCGTCGGATCTTGGTTTTCGTGTCGCGGCCCTTCTGGTGGCCGATGATGACGACGCTACGGCCGTCGATGCGACCGATGCCTCCCACGATGGCAGCGTCATCGGCATACGCACGATCGCCCGCGAGCTCGTGGAACTCTTCACACATGACCTTGATGTAGTCCAGCGTGAAAGGCCGTGCCGGATGGCGAGCCAACTGGGCAACTTGCCAAGGACTCAGGTTGCGGAAGATTTCCGCAGTACGCGTCTTCAGCTTGCCTTGCAGCTTTCCGATTTCGTCTTCGATATTGAAGGCCTGACCGTGGCTGGCATGGCGC
>NZ_JBAWHJ010000351.1:0-2442 GCF_049593775.1 Dokdonella sp.
GGCTCAGATCGAGCACCGAGGCATAAAACCACTCGTTCTGCGAAGCCATGTAAACATCTTTGTGCGCGATCTGGATGCTCACTGGCCCCAGTTCTCCGCCACCGTAAACGATAGCCGGCACGCTGCCCGCACGACGCAGGCGGCGGCTCGCACCCTTCCCCTCGTCCTTGCGCAGCTCTACCGAAAGCTCATGTGTCTTTGCCATTTTCGTGTTGCCTTTTCTTGAGTTGATTCGCCTCACGGCGATTTGAAAACTCCCCCGCGACCAGGAGAGTTGTTGAAACCGGGAATGGAGAATAGAGAATGGGGAGTCGGTAGAAGCCTCAAGGCCGCTCTACCACTCTCCATTCCCTATTCCCCGTTCTCCGCTACTAATCTACGTACAGCGAGCTGACCGATTCGCCAAAGGCGATCCGGCGGATTGTTTCTGCCAGTAGTTCGGCGACCGAAAGCTGGCGTATCCGCGTGCAAGCCTGCGCTTCTGCCGACAATGGAATCGTGTCGGTCACGACCAGCTCATCGAGCTGCGAACCTTCGAGATTCCTGATCGCCGGACCTGAAAGCACGGCGTGTGTGCAATAGGCCACCACCTTGCGAGCGCCCTGGCGCTTCAACGCCGCGGCAGCTGCGCACAAGGTGCCAGCAGTATCGACGATGTCATCGACAAGTACGCAGACCTTGTCGTTGACCTCACCAATAATGTTCATCACGGTCGCTTCGTTCGGTCGCGGCCGGCGTTTGTCGATGATGGCCAGATCGGCATCGTCGAGCCGCTTGGCCAAGGCCCTGGCACGCACCACGCCACCGACATCAGGACTGACCACGATCAGGTCATCGTTGGCGTAGTAACGCCAGATATCGGCCAGCAGCACGGGGGACGCATACACGTTGTCCAGCGGAATATCGAAGAAACCCTGGATCTGGTCTGCATGCAAATCTACCGTCAACACGCGATCCGTACCTACGGCGCCAATCATCTTGGCGGCCACCTTCGCCGTGATTGCCACGCGCGCAGAGCGCGGGCGACGGTCCTGCCTCGCATAGCCGAAATACGGCAGCACGGCGGTGACGCTGGCGGCTGAAGCGCGTTTTAGCGCATCGACAAGCACCAGCAACTCCATGAAATTGTCTGCCGTCGGCGCCGAGGTGGGCTGCACCACGAACACTTCCTGCCGGCGGACGTTTTCCTCGATCTCTATCTGGACTTCACCATCGCTGAAGCGCCCGACCTGGGCCTTGCCAAGCGGCACGCCCAATTCCGTGCAGATCGCCTGGGTCAACGGACGATTCGCATTGCCGCTGAACACCAGGATGCTGGACGTACTCGCTGCGGTGCTCAAAGGACACTCCGTCATGCTTGATGGCTGCCAAACTGGCAGCGTGGACAGGTCCGCGCCCGATACTCCGGACGTGGCTGGGGCGGCAGGATTCGAACCTGCGAATGCCAGGATCAAAACCTGGTGCCTTACCACTTGGCGACGCCCCACCAAGAAACTTTAAAATCCGAAGTTCAGCCTGAAAACGACTGATTCATGCGACGTGCCCGCCATTTACGGGCAACATCGCAAGCAAGGGCGAACGATTGACCCCCCGTACGACCCATGCGCGCATGCCGGACGGACACTGGTCGACAATTGCTTGCGCCCGGTCCATGTCCACCACCACAAAGACAGATGCTCCGGTGCCGCTCAGTCGCGAATCTCCGAATTGGCCCAGCCAGTCCAGCGCCTGCGCCACTTCAGGATACCGCGCCCTCACGACCGGTTCGAACGCATTTCGCGCACTTGCCCCGGAAACGAAGCCCGCAATTGTCAAGGGTGCGCTATCGCGTGTCAATTCGGCGCACTGAAAAAGCTCGGCGGTGGGTACTCCTGTCCCGGGATAGACGACCACGTAGCACTGATCAGGCAAGTCCAGCGGCGTGAGTTGCTCTCCGACACCCTCCGCGAACGCACTGCGCCCATGAACAAAGACCGGAACGTCCGCCCCGAGGCAAGCCCCGAGTTCCGCCAGCTCCGAGATACCCAGGCCGCAATTCCACAGCAAATTGAGTGCCACCAGCGTGGTTGCCGCGTCCGAACTGCCACCACCCAGGCCGCCGCCCATCGGAATCTGCTTGTCGATGCGGATCTCCGCACCCAGTCCAGTGGACGTGGCTCGCTGCAGGAGTCTGGCCGCTCGCACGACAAGGTCGTCCTGCTCAGCCACGCCGGGCAAAGCACCTATCCGCCGAATCGAATCATCCCGGCGAATACGGAGATGAATGGTGTCACCCCAGTCGAGAAGCTGGAACACTGTTTGCAACAGGTGGTAGCCATCTTTGCGGCGACCGGTGACATGCAGGAACAGATTCAACTTGGCCGGAGCCGGCCATGCCGTCCACCCGCCACCCGATTCAATCACGGCATGGCCCATCGTTGGATCGCCAGACGAACCTTGTAT
>NZ_JBAWHJ010000352.1:0-16751 GCF_049593775.1 Dokdonella sp.
GCGCAGGGTCTGGGCCGTGCTTGGCCGGGAAGACCCGTTGTGGGCTGTGCTGTCCCGTGCAGACAAGCGCGGCGGCCGCTGGGATGTGGAGGAATTCCTCGCTACCGGTCAACTCGAAGTCGACGCCCAGCTGGCCTGGCTGGGCAGCCACCAGTTGCCGACCAGCAGGCAGCGAGCGGTGGATTTCGGTTGTGGTGCGGGCCGACTCTCGCGTGCCCTCGCCGGGCACTTCGACGAAGTCTGCGGCATCGATGTTTCGGCCAGCATGATCGAGAAGGCGCGATCCCTGAATTCGGATCTGGCCAATCTCCGTTTCGTCGAGAATCATTCACCGACGCTCGCCTGCATCGACGATTCAAGCGTCGATCTCGTGTATTCATGCATGACCTTGCAGCACATCCCGGCGCAGCTGGCCAAGGGCTATGTGGAGGAATTCCTGCGCATTCTCCGACCGGGTGGAGTTGCTGCCTTCCAGTTTGTCACGGGACCCGATACGACCTGGCGCGGTCGTCTGTACGCCTTGATCCCGAATCGTTGGTTGAACCCTCTGAGGCGCATCCTCTGGAGGCGCCGCGCCGTTTTCGAGATGCATGGCCTTGATGAGCAGGCGCTACTGGCGCTTCTTCCGCAGTTTCCCGGATCCCGATTGCTGGCAGCGATGGACGATGGTGCAGCGGGACCGGGATGGTCGAGTCGCCGCTGGTATGTGGTTCGCGACGACTGGCGTTGAATCTGTTCTCGCAATGCCGGAAGCGGCTTGAGCAGCCATTCGGCTATTGAGAGTGGCTGCAGCTCTCCTTCTCCCGCTCTGCGTCAGCCAGTAAAAAACATCGTCACTGAAGCCAGCAACGAAGCGGAAACGTGGGGACAGCAATTACAGCCCGCGCTACCCACGAGATTCTCGCAGGAAGCACCTTCAGGCTTCGAGCAGGCTGGCCATTGCTGCCATGCGCACCGGGATGCCATTGGACACCTGGTCAAGGATGACGGATTGGGGTCCGTCGGCGACGTCCGCCGCAATCTCGATGCCGCGGTTCATCGGTCCCGGGTGCATGACCAGTGCGTCGGCTGCAGCTCGACGCAAGCGTTCCGTGGTCAGGCCGTATCGCCGGAAGTAGTCCGCTTCATCGTTGACCAGGGCTTCTGCCATGCGCTCGCGTTGCAGACGCAGCATGATCACCACATCGCTGCCTGCGACTGCATCATCGAAATTTTCAACGATATGACAGTTCGGGAATTCGTCCGATGCAGGCATCAGTGCGGCGGGACCACTCAGTCGAATCTCGCCAGCTCCCAATGCAGTGAGCACGTGCAAGTCGGAACGTGCGACCCGGGAATGTCGAATGTCGCCACACAGGGTCACTTTCAGCCGACTGAAATCTGCGTGCCGGTCACGAATGGTCAGTGCATCCAGCAGTCCCTGGGTCGGGTGGGCGTTGTTGCCATCTCCCGCATTGAGAATTACCGCACGTCTTGAGTGTCTGGCCAGGCGTGCCGGAGTGCCGTTCTCGCGGTGACGCACGACAAACGCATCGGCCTGCATGGCTTCCAGGGTAGACAAGGTGTCTTCCAGTGTTTCGCCCTTGTTTGTCGAGGAACTGGATATCTCGAAGTTGAGCACGGTTGCGCCCAACCGCCGCGCCGCAAGCTCGAAGCTGGTGCGAGTGCGCGTCGACGCTTCGAAAAACAGGTTTATGATCGTGCGGCCAGACAGAAGTTGTGGCCCGCCGCCGCTGTCGGCAAATGCATCACGCAGTTCGGTGGCCCGATCGAGCAGGGCCTCGATGTGCTTGCGATCCAATCCCTCCAGCGTGATCAGGTGGCGCAGGCGCCCGTTGGAGTCCAACTGCAATCCACTCATGTCGATGTTCCGCTATTGCCCGGCAAGGCGAGCCAGGATTCAAGGATGATCTGTGCCGCCAGCGCATCGATATCGGCGCCGTGCTTGCGCTTGGCCGTGCCTTGCGCGCGCTGGCTGGCAAAACGACGCGCGGCCTCCTTCGAGGTGAACCGCTCGTCGGATTCATGTACCGGCACGGCATAGCGCGCAGCGATCCGTTTGCCGAACGTGCGGGCAACTCCGGTCATCTCCTGCTCGCTGCCATCCAGCGCCAGAGGCAAGCCGATCACCATGGCCACCGGCTGCCATTCGCGGACCAGGACGTCGAGCACATTCCAGTCGGCCTTCCCATGGGCCACCTTGATCGTGGCCAGTGCCCGCGCCGTTCCGGTCAACGGGTGGCCGATGGCAACGCCAATCATCTTGGTGCCGACATCGAAGCCGAGAAGGTAGCCGGCCGCATCAGCAAGGCTCATGGCGTACACGCATCATGCATTGCCGGCATACGGCGAAATTTGTTCAAGGTTGACGCCCACCAGTGCCGCCGAAGCCTGCCAGCGTTCGTCCAGCGGTGTGCTGAAAAGGATGCTGTTGTCGACAGGTGCAGTCAGCCAGGCATTTTCACGAAGTTCGTGTTCGATCTGACCCGCGCTCCAGCCGGAATAACCGAGGGCAACGATGGCTTCTTCGGGACCATGGCCGGCGGCGATTGCAGCAAGGATGTCGCGTGAAGTGGTGACGCTGATCAGGTCGGAGATGCGGAACGAGGAATCCCATTCACCGTGAGGGGTGTGCAGGACGAATCCACGCTCAGGCTGCACGGGTCCGCCAATGAGGACTGGAGAGTCGATCACGTCAGGCAGGTCCGAACGCAGGTTCATCTGCGCAAGCACGTCGCCCAGGCGGTAATCGGAAAGCCGGTTGATCATGATGCCCATTGCGCCATCTTCGCCGTGTTGGCAAATCAGGGCGACCCCACGCGAAAAATTCGGATCGCGCAGGCTTGGCATGGCGATCAGAAGCTGGTTCGAGAGGGATGAGGAATCAGGCATGATCGCCATTGTACGGCGTGCCGGCGACGAGATGCTCGGCAACGGCGCGCAATGCGGGTTATGGGCGTGGTGGTCCGGAAAACGCCGAATGATCGGAGCGATCGTTCAGGCAGCGCAGCTCGGCTGCGGTCTGATTTTTCAGGGTTTTCTGCGTGCCGCCTCATACAGCCGGATTGTCTCGTCAACCGGAGTCGAGCCCACCAGACTGGCGATTGCCTCATCGAGCAGGTCTTCGCGTCGCTTGAATCGCAGGCAACTCTTGCCCATGTCGAGCTTGCGTCCGGCTGTGGCATAGGCCGTCCTCAAGGCCTGGTCGCTGTGCGGATTCATGTACGAACACATCAGATAGATCGCGTAGTTGGTCTTCTGGGCAGCAAGCGCGACATAGCTCAGCGGCTGCTTGTTGTAGGTGACCGGGAAGCGCGACAGGGGGATCACCCAGCCGATCATCCCGCAACTCATTTCCTCCACATAGCCGGCAGGGAGGTGGGAGTTGATCAGGTTGCGCACACTCGCAACAACGTCGCGCCGTTCGGGCGGAAGTTCATCGAGATAGTGCTCGACAGTGGTGGCCTTGCTCGAGACCAAGAGCTGATCCTTGTGGGCCAAATTGCCGTGATGGGGAAGGTCAGGTCCCGGATGAACTGCGCTTGATTGCGCGAATGCATTCGGGATTCGACGATCCTCGCACCGACCCGGCTGGCGCGCAAATCCGCGGATCAGCGGTTGCGCAGGATATTGCCTTCGAGGAATTGCCAGGTTCGGGTTATGTAGAGCTCGTCGACAACGTCACCCTTCTTGGGCAAGGGGTTGAATGGCGTGGCGAGATTGACGATGCGAATGGCGGCATCGTCGAGGACCTTGTGCCCGCTCGGCTGGATGATGTCGATGCTCTTCACGCTACCGTCGCGATTGAGTCCGACGGTCAGAACCAGCTGGCCATGGAGATCCTGACGACGCGCCTCATCCGGATAGTTCAGGTTGCCGATGCGCTCGATGCGGGCCACCCAGGCCGCCATGTAGCTGGCGTACTCATATTCCTTGGTGTTGGCCGAAATGTATTTCCGCTTGGGTCGCTTGGCGTACTGCTCGGTCTCGCGCTGGATCTCCTGGGCCAGGCGGGCCATTTCCAGCTTTCGCTCGATGATTTCGCGTTCGCTTGGCGCCTTGAGGTCTGGCCGGTCGGGCGTTTCGCTGGACGTTTCGACACTACGATCCGCGCTGCGCGTGGTCAGCATTTCGGCCTGGGTCGGGTCGGTTGGGCGGGGTGCCCCGGTCTCGGTGGGGCGTGGCGTAATGCCGGCGATCGGTTTCGGGATCGGGCTGGAAAGCGGATCCGTCGGGCGCTTGGCCTTGTCGGAATCGCCGCCGCCACTGTTGCTGGCCTGAGCCAGGAAATCCGCCTTTTCCGGCGCTTCGCCGCTGGCGGACTGAACCAGGATCACGTCCAGCGAAGGCAGCGAGGGTGCCGACTCGGCGATACTGAACGTGATGCCCAGAATCAGTACTGCATGGGCTATCAGCGAGAACAGGAAGGTCACGCCGAGTCGATCGGCGGGGCGGTTGTCGGGATTCGGGTTCACGCGATTCGGGATTCGATGACGTCAAACAGTTGGGCTGCGATGTTGAGACCGAATTGTGCGTCAAGTTCGCGCAGGCATGTTGGCGATGTGACGTTGACTTCGGTCAGCCAGTCGCCAATCACGTCCAGTCCAACGAACAACATGCCGCGGCGCTTTAGCTCGGGACCCACTTCGGCAGCGATCCAGCGATCGCGATCGGATAGCGGAACGCCAACGCCTCTGCCTCCCGCGGCCAGGTTGCCGCGGAACTCGTCGCCTTGCGGGATACGTGCAAGGGCGTAGGGAATCGGCTCGCCATCGACCATCAGAATGCGCTTGTCGCCGGCACTGATCTCGGGGATGAATTTCTGCGCCATCGCAAACGCCTGGCCGTTGTCGGTCAGGGTTTCGAGAATCACATTCAGATTCGGATCGCCATGCGCAGAGAGGAAAATGCTCCGGCCACCCATGCCGTCCAGTGGCTTGAGGACGATCTTGCCATGCTCGGCGGCGAATCGTTTCAGCTCGGTGGCGCTGCGAGCAACAAGAGTCGGTGCGCAGCACTGCGGGAAATGCTGTGCAAACAGCTTTTCGTTGGCGTCGCGCAAGCCTTGCGGGTTGTTGACGACCAGCACCCCGGAATCCTGGGCCATCTGCAGCACCTGGGTGTCGTAGATGAATTGGGAATCAACCGGAGGGTCCTTGCGCGCAAGGACGATGTCGATTTCGCCGAGATCGCGCCATTGCGGCTGGTCGAGCGTATACCAGCCGCCAGCGTCGTCCTTCACGGTCAGGCTGCTCAGGCGAGCCCAGGGGCGGCCATCGCGAATCGCAAGATCACCATGCGCCATGTAGAACAGCGAATGCCCGCGACGCTGAGCCTCGAGCAGCAGGGCAAAGGTCGTATCCTTGGCGATCTTGATGTCGGCAATGGCATCCATGAGGACGGCCAGGCTGCGAGCCATGTGACACCTCCAGTAACCGGTTTGGGTTTCCGCACACTTGCGACGGAAAGGGCGCGCTATATTACACTCGGCGATCGTGGCAGCTGTCGATGGCCACAGAGAAGGGCGAACAGGTTCTCAAGATTTACGGGGACTTAGACGCTAAACTTGACAGATTAGCTAAGAATTGGTTAAGAAGCATGGGCCGATCTAGAAGCCTGCGGGAGTGATGTGTTGCCGGGACGGAGCAGATCAGGCTGGCTGTTTCCAGATTGGATCTTGGTAGGCACGGATCTTGCGTGTCCAATTATTCAGCACAAGCGGTTGGGGGTCCTTAACAGGTGGATGAGACCAAACAGGGCAGCTTTAGCGGCCTGAAAGTCATGGTCATTGATGACTCCAAAACCATCCGCCGGACAGCGGAGACCTTGCTGCGAAAGGAAGGTTGCGACGTCGTTACCGCGACTGACGGGTTTGAAGCGCTGGCGAAAATTTCCGACCAGCAGCCACAGATCATCTTTGTCGACATCATGATGCCGAGACTGGATGGCTATCAGACTTGCGCGCTGATCAAGAACAACCAGATGTTCAAGGGCACGCCCGTCATCATGTTGTCGTCCAAGGACGGCCTGTTTGACAAGGCGCGCGGGAGAATTGTCGGTTCCGAACAATATTTGACCAAGCCATTCACGCGCGAGGAGCTACTGGGTGCCATCCGGCGCCACGTAGATTGGAAGTAATTTCTTCGGCTTGGCCATTCGACTCACAGGGGTAAGGCGGTGGCGCACATATTCATCATTGACGATTCTCCGACAGACGTTCGCGTGTTCACGACGTTGCTGGAGAAGGCTGGTCATCGTGTCAGCAGTGCGGCCAGTGCTGAAGAAGGCATTGTCGGCGTCAAGCGCGAGCGCCCGGACCTGGTCATCATGGACGTCATCATGCCGGGCATGAATGGTTTCCAGGCGACCCGTGACCTGAGTCGCGATGCGGGCACCGGACACATTCCGATCCTCATCGTCACGACCAAGACCATGGAGACCGACCGTGTATGGGGATTGCGCCAGGGTGCCAAGGATTTCCTGACCAAGCCGGTCGATGCGAAAGCCTTGTTGCAGCGAATCGACACGTTGTTGCCAGGTTGATCTGATGAGCATGGTCAATTCCGCCGAAACCCAGCCTTCCGGCCCGTTCGAGATCCTCGCCGACTACGAGCGACGCAGCCTTGCGCACGTCGCCGGTATCCCCGAGCAGATCGACGCGCCCGGGTTGTGGCGCGGCATCGGTTTCCGGATTGGCGACAACCACATGGTCAGCAGCATTTCGGAAGTCAACGAAATCCTGACCATTCCGGCCCTGACCGTCGTTCCGGGCACCCAGCCCTGGATGCTCGGTGTCGCAAACGTTCGCGGCAACCTCGTCGCGGTTGTCGATTTGCGAAATTACATTGAAGGTGCGCGCACCGTAATGACCGATTCGACGCGCGTACTCGTCGTTCGCCAGCACGGCGGAAGCGTAGGCCTGCTTGTTGACGAAGTGCTTGGTCAGCGCAGTTTTTCCGATGAGCAGCGTGCGCAGGCTCTCGGTGAGGAAGATGAACGATACAGTCGCTACGTTGGCGAAAAAGTACAGCTTGGCGAAATCTTGTGGGGATTGTTCAGTATGTCAGTGCTGGTCCGCACAGCGGAGTTCCAGCAGGCATCGGCATAACATCAAGCTGGTTGCAGACCGCGAGTGTCTGGCCGGATTGAGCAACTTAGGGGTGAGGTAACAAAGATGAGCACAACTTCCAGCGCACTCTCGGGCTCCGAGCGGACGGGCAGCCTCAACACCATCTTGATCGTGTTGCTGGTCCTTGCCATCGCGTTCGCAGCGGCAGACTTTATTTACCTCAATATCAAGAGCACGCACGATCGACAAGCCAGTTCCCTGACTACCGAGATCCAGGTGGCCTCGCAAGCCCTGACCACCTATGCGGCGAACGCAGCCGGCGGCAACGAACTCGCATTCGACGAACTGGCCAAGACAACCAAGGACATCGATTCCTTCCTCGGTTACCTGAACAAGGGCAATGCCAAGGAGCCATCACCCTTTGTCGGCATGCCGGCGTATGACGCCGAGCCCGGTGTCGAGAAAGAACTGAAAGACCTCAACAACGCATGGGCGCCCGTGTTGACCAACGCGACCAAGATTCTCGATGGCAAGAGTCTGGTGCTTGATACCGCGACAATCTCTTCCGAGTTCACCTCGACCATGCCGATCCTGAACTCGCGCATGAACGAAGTCGTCAATATTCTCACCGAGCGCAATGGTGGGGCCGGTCAGGTCTACATCGCCACTCGTCAGATGTTGCTGGCCGATCGCATGATTCGCCGCGTTCAGGAGATTCTGCAGGGTGGTGAAGACGCCCAGTCGGCAGCCGATGGCTTCAACCGTGATGCTGCGCTGTATCGATCCGTTCTTACCGGCCTGATCGAAGGCGCGCCTGCACTCAACATCAAGCCGATCGACCAGCCGAATGCGCGTGACATCCTGATCGACGTATCGGAGCAATGGGAGCAGCTCAACGAACCTGTTGGCAAGATCATCGATGCTTCGACTGGATTGCAGGTGGTCAAGCAGGCAGCCGACGCGATCTTCACCGATAGCCAGAGCGTGCTGCTGAAGGCGCGAAATGTCGCCGCGCGTATCGACAATCTGTCGACCAGCCGCATGTTTCCGAATCCGTTGTGGGGTGGCATAGCCGCCGCCGCCGCTATTGTTCTCGTTATCCTGCTCGGTATCACCCTGGTCCGCGATCAGCAGAATCGCTACCAGATGTCGGCCGAGCTCAATCAACGAAATCAGGAAGCCATTCTGCGACTGCTCGATGAGATGGGCTCGCTGGCTGAAGGTGACTTGACCGTAAAGGCAACTGTTACCGAAGACATTACCGGGGCCATAGCGGACTCCATCAACTTCGCGGTCGAGGCACTGCGATCTCTCGTTACAACGATTAACGAGACCGCCGTGCAGGTGTCCGCCGCTGCTCAGGAAACGCAGGCGACGGCCATGCACCTGGCCGAAGCCGCCGAGCATCAGGCGCAGCAGATTACATCCGCATCCGCCGCCATCAACGAAATCGCCGTATCGATCGATGAGGTGTCCAAGAATTCGACCGAGAGTGCAGAGGTTGCGCAACGCTCGGTGCAGATCGCCGCCAAGGGCGCGGCCATCGTGCGACAGACCATTCAGGGCATGGATTCGATTCGTGACCAGATCCAGGAGACATCAAAGCGAATCAAGCGTCTTGGTGAGTCTTCGCAGGAAATTGGATCCATCGTCGAACTGATCAACGACATCGCCGAGCAGACCAACATTCTCGCGCTGAACGCAGCTATTCAGGCGGCATCCGCTGGTGAGGCGGGTCGCGGCTTCGCGGTTGTTGCCGATGAAGTGCAACGCCTCGCGGAACGTTCGGCGAATGCGACAAAACGAATTGAAACGCTGGTGCAGACGATTCAGTCGGATACCAACGAAGCGGTCAGCTCGATGGAGCAGACAACCGCCGAGGTGGTCGCCGGTGCACGTCTGGCCGAGGATGCCGGTCTTGCCCTGGGTGAGATCGAGAAGGTTTCGCACGATCTTGCTGACCTCATTCAGAGCATTTCCGCCGCTGCCAGCCAGCAGTCGGCTGCCGCAACGAATATCTCCGCAACCATGAACGTGATTCAGGAAATCACCACGCAGACGTCGGTTGGTGCCAGCCAGACTGCTGAGTCCATCGGCAACCTGGCGCATTTGGCCGGCGACCTTCGTCGTTCCGTCGCCGACTTCAAGCTGCCGGGCTGAGTCCGGGTTCAGTCACGTATTCCAGATCAAGGAGAACCACTCGGCCAACACCGCAATCGGCATTGCCGCAAAAGATCCGACAGTTGAACTGATTCGTGCAGCCGAGTGCCTGGCTGATCCAAACACTGACAGTTGCCTGTTTTACTGCTCGCCCAGTGCTGCTGGGGGTCGTGTGAGCCGGGTCGGAGTTTCGGAAGATGCAGTGCGATAAGGTGATGGCTGGCTGGTTTCGCCAGGGCGAACGATACCAATGAAACTGCACGAAGATTTCACCACGCTCAACTGGGTCAAGGGCGAACTCGATGAAACGCTGAAGCAGGCGCGACAGGCGCTTGAGGCGTATGTCGACGATCCCGCAGACACCAGCCTCATGCGTTTTTGTGCCACCTATCTGCATCAGGCACAGGGCACGCTGCGCATGGTGGAGCTGTATGGCGCCGCGATGGTCATCGAAGAGATGGAACGTCTGGCGGAAGCCTTGCTGGCCGACGCCGTGCCGCAGCGTGACGAGGGCTATTCCGTGCTGATGCGGGGCATGGTCCAGTTGCCGGACTATCTTGAACGCGTTCAGACCGGGCACAAGGACATTCCCATTGTCCTGTTGCCGCTGCTCAATGATTTGCGTGCCTGTCGCGGAGAAAAGTTGCTGACCGACTCGGCACTGTTCTCACCAGACCTGTCGGTTGCCTTGCCTGAATCGGCGAACGGCAGGGCCACGCCTCTGACTCTCAAGGATTTGCGCTCGCAGGCCTTGCGACTGAGGCTTGCTTTCCAGGCTGCGTTGCTCAAGTGGTTCCAGAATTCCAGCGAGCTGCAACACGCAGCACGTTTGCGTGACGTGCTTGATCGTCTGCGCAGCAACGTATCGCATGGCGAGGATTCCCGCCGCCTGTTCTGGATCGCCGCCGGCGTTGCCGACGCGGTCAGTGACGGCAGCCTCGAATCGAGCGCCTCGGTAAAGCTGCTTTTCGGTGGTGTCGACCGTGAGATACGCCGTTTCGCTGAAGTCGGCGAACAGGGGCTGGTGAATGCTCCGCCGCGTGACCTGCTGCAAAGTCTCCTTTACTACATCGCGCATTCCGGCAGCCAGCGCGAACGCGTTGCCGAAATCAGCAACGCCTATTCGCTGACTGCGCTGCTCGCTACCGACAAGGAAGTTGAGCATGCGAAGAGTTCCATTTCCGGTCACAACCGTACCCTTCTGGACACGGTTTCGGTGGCTATCAAGGACGACCTGCTGCGTGTCAAGGAGTCACTCGACATCTTTCTGCGCGCGCAGCAGCGCGATCCGGCCGAACTGCTGGGCCAGATCGATCTTCTCGATCGCGTACGCGACACCCTGGGCATGCTTGGACTGGGCGTTCCCCGCCGAGTCGTAACCGAACAGCGTTCAACCATCGAAGACATGGCGCACGGCAGGCGCGAAGCCGACGAGGGCACTTTGCTCGATGTCGCAGGCGCACTGCTTTACGTGGAAGCGTCCCTGGATGATCACATCGAGCGGCTGGGTGCCGTGGGCGAAGAAGGCGATGAAGACGCCATCGAGCTGCCAAAGGCCGAGATTCGCAAGATCCTCGATGCCCTGATGCATGAGGCTGCGGTCAATATCCAGCAGGCCAAGCACGACGTCATCGCATTTATCGAATCGCCCTGGGATCATGAGCGGGTCGAGCAGATTCCGCGCCTGCTGGAGGAAATTTCCGGTGCGTTGCGCATGCTTGATCTTGGCTCCGCGGCAGAATTGATGGGCGGTATCGTCCACTTTGTCGAGGTTGAACTGCAGCGCCATCGAAGGGTGCCCACGGCTGAGCAAATGGACAGCCTCGCAGATGCGTTGGCGTCCATCGAGTACTACCTTGAGGCGACCCGCGAACAGCGAGGCGGCCGCGACAAGATTCTTGACGTCACCAGGGAAAGCCTGGAGGCACTTGGCTACTGGCCAATACCCGAAGCCGAAGCAGATTCCAATGCTGCCTCAACGGAGGCGGTTGGACCCGGAGCAGAAGATGCCTTGGCCATTGCCGCAGCCTTGGCCTACGACAGCAGCAGTTCTTCGGATACGACCTCATACACGCAAACACGCGAGATCAATCCAGTGGAGGGCGATCCGGAAAACACCGGATCGGACTTTCCCAGCTGGGGCGAGCATCTCCCCTTAGGACAAAGTGCCGCCTTGCGACCGGATGACTCCGGTGACGGAAGCGAGCTGAATCTAGATGGGCTCGATATCGTCGACACCGGAGATCTGGATCTCGGCCCTGCCACGGCATTCGACGCCGTGCAGGCTCCCAATGAACTGGACACTGTCGTCGAAATTGCTGCTGGCGACGATTTGAGCGATCTGATTGTCGGGGAAGCTGGCAACGAAATCGTTCAGGAGCAGGACGTGGCTGGCTTGCGTCTGGCCGAGACCACGCACGATCGCGATGGCGTGGCAGAAGACCAGACGATCCACGTCGACCCCGACGGAAGTCGCTGGATCGAAATCGAAGAAGAGATCGAGGAAGAAGTAGAGGAACTTGCCGACACTGCCGAGCTCGACGATGGCAGCTTCCAGATCTCTGCATCCAGTGAAATCGATGACGAGATCAGGGACGTCTTCATCGAAGAGGTGCAAGAAGAGATCGACAACCTGAGCGCACAGTTGCCGCTGTGGCGATCCAAGCCGGATGATCTTGAGCAGGTAAAGCCGATTCGTCGTTCGTTCCACACGCTCAAGGGTTCTGGCCGACTGGTGGGTGCCCTGGCATTGGGCGAGTTCAGCTGGAAGGTCGAGAGCATGCTCAATCGCGTGCTGGATCGATCAATTCAGCCAAGTGCGCAGGCCATCGCGCTGGTCGATCACGCACTCAAGGCATTGCCGGAGTTGCTGGCAGCACTTCGCGGCGAAGGCGCGCCCGGGGCGGATGTCTCCGCTATCGTGGAAGCTGCTGATCGCATCTCCGAAGGCGAACTGGCCTCGGTGCAGAGCAAACCCGCGGCTGCACAAACCGTCAAGCGCATGGTCAAGCGCATCGTCAAGCGACGTGTTGCAGTGGAAGATGCGCCCGCCGGATCAGTCGACGAGGCTATTTCCGAATTGCCTACGCCGGTAGAGATGGAAACCGATGATTCGGCCGAAATCGTCGCCGGTCCGCTGCCAGGACTCGACCCCGTCCTGTTTGACATCCTCAAGAGCGAAACAGCGATGCACTTGGGTGTGTTCGATGAATTCCTGACCAAGGCGGGGTATGTGGACCTGCCGGTGTCGGAGCCCTTGCTGCGTGCCGCGCATACTTTGAGCGGCGCGATTGCGATGGTCGAGATCGATTCGCTGACTCATTTGCTGGCACCCCTGGAAGGCTATCTGAAGCGGATGCGCGCGAGCGCGACGCCGGTGGATGGTGCCGGAATCGCCGTTCTTGGCGGGTCGGCCGCGCTCGTGCGCGAAACCATGGAATGTCTGGATCAGGGCTCGAGTCAGTTGCCCGATACAGCTGATCTGGCGGCTCGCGTCACGGAGTTGCGCGATGCCCTGGACGAGCCGGAAAGCGCGCTGCATCTCTACCATCAGGATGAAGATGGCTCCGCGGAAGATGACGATGAGCCACGGATTTCCGACGCGGGCGCGGCAGGAGCCGACCTGGCCGCGGATGAGCTGGACGAGCTCGTATTCGAGACCGTTGATATCGATGGTGATATCGATAGCGAAGAAATCGATCTGACAGAAGCGCTGATCGGGCGCATGGAAGAAACCGACGAAGCCGACGAGAGTGATGAGGCTGACGAGCAGGATCTGGACTCCACGACGCTCAACGTGGATGCAGCCGAAGAAGATCTGCATTTCCCGGAAGACACCGATTTCGATGCCCTGGTTGAAGCAGCGAGCGCGCTTTCCGACTTGCCGGACAAGGCCGTACGCAAGGAATTCGATTCGGAAGGCGATGACGCCGAGGCGGCAGTAGATCTCGACGAGCAATTCATGGAGATCGACGAATCCGTTGCCGAATCAATCGAGCTGACGATCGAGGTCGATGACTCCGAAACAGATGAGAAGGCAGAGCCAGTCGCTGAAGCCGACGTCGAATCCACGCGTGCCGATGACAGCAAGTCAGGCGACGCAGTCGACGCGCGAGAACAGGAAGATCCCACGCAAGTAGCCGACGACGATTCGATCAGCCTGGAGATTGAACCCGAGGCAGACTCGGAGATTGAACCTGAAGCAGAGCAGCCGCTGGCATCGGCACAGTCCGATGAGATGACTGCGGAGCTAACTACAGCGCATGTCGAGGTTTCGAGGCTGGACGAGCAACCGGAAGGAGAGCTCGATCTTCCTGAAATGGACCAGGATCTGCTGGACATCTTCGTTCAGGAAGGCAACGACATCCTCGATCACTCCGATTCGATCATGGCGCAGCTGCGTGACGCGCCTCAGGATCGGGAATTGATCGTCAGCCTGCAACGCGACCTGCATACCTTGAAAGGTGGCGCGAGGATGGCCGGAATCGGCCCGATCGGCGACCTGACGCACGCAATGGAATCGCTGCTTGACGCCACCTTCGATGGCCATCGAAAGATGGACATCTCGGCGGTAGAGGCACTTGAGCGTAGCTACGACGCCCTGCATGGACTTGTGCAGCGCATTTCCCGTCGCGAAGCCATCGCCATGCCCGAACAGATGATTGCGCGGCTGGAAAACCTGGTTGCCGGCGAAACTCTATCCGAGTCGGTTGCGCCAATGGCGGACGCAGGATCGGACGAAGCGGAGTTGGTGGCTGCAGAACTTCCGAAGACCTCGCCGCGTACATTGCCGACCCTCGAGCCCGAAGAGGAGCCGCGCGCGCCTCAGGAAATGATCCGCGTGCGTTCGGAGCTGCTCGACTCGCTGGTCAACTACGCTGGCGAAGTGTCGATCTATCGGTCACGCCTTGAGCAGCAGATATCCACATTCCGCTTCAACCTTGTCGAGTTCGAGCAGACGGTCAGCCGACTGCGCGAACAGTTGCGCAAGCTGGAAATTGAAACCGAGGCGCAGATCATCGCGCGCTACCAGCGTGAACATCATGACGGTGTGGAAGCAGTATTCGATCCGCTTGAACTTGACCGTTTCTCGCAGTTGCAGCAGTACTCACGCGCACTCGGCGAGTCGGTTTCGGATCTGGTTTCCATTCAGGGCCTGCTCGATGACCTGACTCGTCAATCGGAAACCCTGCTGCTGCAGCAGTCTCGCGTCAGTTCCGATTTGCAGGAAGGTCTCATGCGCACGCGCATGGTGCCGTTCGACTCCATGGTGCCGTCCTTGCGGCGGACCGTGCGCCAGGCTGCCCAGGAATTGGGCAAGCGCGCCCAGCTCAAGGTCGAGGGTGCCCAGGGTGAGATGGATCGAAATCTGCTCGAGCGGATGAAGGCGCCGTTTGAACACATGCTGCGCAACGCATTGGCGCACGGTATCGAATCGCCCGAGAAGCGTCTGGCGGCCAACAAGCCTCTGGATGGTGCAGTCACCATTCGTGTATCGCGCGAATCGACGGAAGTGGTATTGCGCATCAGTGATGATGGCGGCGGCATGAATCGCGACGCGATTCGACGCAAGGCGATCGCTCTGGGGTTACTCAGCCCTGATGTGAACCTGTCAGATCGCGACCTCTATGGCTTCATCCTCGAAGCCGGGTTCTCGACCGCCGAGCAAGTCACACAGCTGGCCGGTCGCGGCGTCGGCATGGACGTCGTGCACAGTGAAATCAAGCAACTGGGTGGTTCGCTGGTTATTGATTCGGTTCCCGGCACCGGAACGACCTTCACCATTCGTCTTCCGTTCACCCTGGCAGTGACCCAGGCCATCCTGGTCAAGCTCGGTGATTCCACGTATGCAGTGCCGATGTCTTCGGTTCAGGGCGTCGTGCGCATTGCAATGGACGATTATTCAAAACGTTTGGGCAGTGGTGATCCGACCTACACCTATGCTGGCGAAGAATTCAAGATCTATGAGCTATCGCAATTGCTGGGCGTTCCCCAGGGGCGCGTAATCGACGAAACCCAGCTGCCACTGCTGATGACGCGGACGGGCGACCAGCGTGCCGCCGTTCGTATTGATGCTGTGGTCGGTTCACGAGAGATCGTGGTCAAGTCGGTCGGCCCGCAGATCAGCTCGGTTCCCGGAATTTTTGGTGCAACGATCATGGGCGACGGTTCCGTGATCATGATTCTTGATCTGGCCCCGCTGGTACGTCGTGTTGCTTCGATGCGTGCAAGTGTCGCTGCAGGCGAGATCCCTGCACTCGAAGAAAGTGCGCAGATACCGGAAATTCAGGAAGCGCCGCGCAAGACCATGATCATGGTGGTCGATGATTCAATCACCATGCGCAAGGTCACCACGCGAGTACTCGAGCGTGCAGATATGGAAGTCGTTACAGCGAAGGATGGACTGGATGCCGTCGAGAAGTTGCAGGACAGTGTTCCCGATCTGATGCTGCTGGATATCGAGATGCCGCGCATGGACGGCTACGAGCTGGCCACCTACATGCGCAACGACGCACGATTGAAGAACGTGCCGATCATCATGGTGACTTCGCGTACTGGCGAGAAGCATCGTCAGCGCGCGCTGGAAATCGGCGTCGAGCGCTATCTCGGAAAGCCGTACCAGGAGGCCGATCTGCTTCGTCAGGTCCAGGAAACCTTGAGGTCGAGACGTGCAGACGCCTGAGTCGAAAATGAGGATCGCCCTGCTTTCTCAAGCAGGTGAATCGGGGCGGCATCTGCGTGATGCACTCGCAGGGTCCGGCACGCCGATCGTCTACGAAGCACAGGCGACCGAGCTTGACCGCGCGGCACTGGAGAAATCCGGGGCCAGCGTCGTAGTGGTGAATCTGGATGCCGATGTCGAGGCACATCTCGACGAGGTGTACTCCCTGCTCGATGACGCCCGTTACAACGTGATCTTCAATGAGGCGCAGGTTTCAAGCCAGTTGTCCGGCTGGGAGCAGGCGCGCTGGGCCAGGCATCTGGCTGCGAAGATCCTCGGTGAGGAGAATGCAGATCCGCCGAGGCCGGCTGGTTCTGAACCTGTCCCGCAGCGCGCACCCAAAGTCGCGCCCACTGTTGATTCTACTGACCAGCCCGCGCCGACAGCGAATGAATCCGCAACGGTCGAAGCGCCACTGAATGAGGTGAGCGCGCAGATCGAAACTCCTGATGTGGCGGATGAACCACCCGCAGTCGAGGAAGACTATTCCGACATCGCCCGATTGCTGAATGAGACGGATTCAGATGACGACGCGCTTGCAGAATCGAGGGTGCAGGATTCTGACGCTGTCGTTGTCGATGCACAGTCAGACGTGTCGATGCCCGAGCTTGATCTCTCGGAGTTCGATCTCGACGATGACACCAATGTAATCGAAATGGTCCAAGCCGATGACAGCGACGCTGACCTCGACACCACGCCCCCGGACGAATTTGATTCCGCCGCAACCCTGCAAATGCCTTCGGTGGACATCGATTCCGAGGAAGACGCTGATGTACTTGGATTCGGAGATCTGGATGATTT
>NZ_JBAWHJ010000353.1:0-2375 GCF_049593775.1 Dokdonella sp.
GGCTCTGGCTTCCAGTTCATATCCAGTGCCGAAGCCAGGATCGGGCGTCCACTTACACCAGTGAGCTACGCCGGCGTGGCTAGAAGAACGACGCGTCGAACCATCGCGTATACGGGCGCTGCTACTGCGGCTGTAGTGGGAACGGCTGCAGTGGTTGGAACCGCTGCTGCGGTCGGCTCTGCCGCCTACGCGCCACCGCCTGCAGCTGGGCCAAGTCTCGTCGCCTCGCTTCCGCCTGGCTGCCCTGCGGACGGGGCCAATTTTGTATGCGGCGGGTATTCCTATCACCCGATGCTGCAAGGCTCGACCGTCGTCTACTCGGTCCAGCCTTACTAGGCCAACGTTGGACCAGTGATGTTTGCCCCGTGTGCGATTCGCTGCTCAGCGAATGAATCGCACACGGAGCGAACCTGCAATTGATTACGGAACTTCGGATTCGACATCGTTCAGCGGGCCCAGTGGACTGGGGTCGCAGTCGCTATCGGCCGAGTAGACGCCACCCGCTATTTTCCAGTGGCCATCGATCTTGACCAGGTCGAACGCATCGATGCCGCAGTGGCTGAATGTCCCATCCTTCCAGAAATCATAGGCCGTCCACAGCGTTGCAACGGAGCCATGGATGCGTACTTCCGGGTTCCACATGCGCTCGCGAAAGCGCGGTGTCTCCCCAGGCAACTCATCGAGATATGACCGGTTGGTGAAGGTCCTGATTACGGTCTTGCCATCCAGTTCCCGAACGGAATGAAACGTGCCTTCGGGTATCAGCAGTGGCTCTGCGCCCACGGCATCCTTGCTGGCCATGGTGTCGAAGAAAGCCTGGACGACAGCGACAATGGACTCTTGCTCCGCATCGAGCGCGGGCGAAGATTCCGCCGTGTTCGCCGTCAACTGGCGTTGGTAGTCGTCAAGATCCATATGGCCTTTCGATTCGAGGATCAAGCCAGCCGGACTCATCGTCCACTCCTCATAACCGCTGATGTTCATGCGGTTGCCGCTTCCGCCAGGTCCCGTATTGGTGCCACGTAGTGTCCACCGGTAGATGAACTGATTTCCTTCGGCGCTGAGCCCGTCCATGCTCAGGACCATATCCGGAATTTCCCTCATGAAAGTTGCTGCGGTGGCAGTCAGTGCAGCGCGCCCCATCGAAGGCGGATCCTGATTGATCTGAAGTGATCCGTTCTCGGCGAAATGGGACGCGACCCGCGCCGGATCCTGGCTACTCCAGGCATCTGTATAACTCCGGCCGAATGCCTGCATTTTCGCTTCGTCAATCTGGCCGCTCTCCGACTTGCACGCAGTGACGGCCATTGGCACGAGAACAGCTATTGCGCAGATGCGCAGGAAGAATGCAGCTGGAAGATTCATGGTCAGGACATTCCCCTTGCTTCGTGCTTCAAGAATCAGTTCAATACGAGTGCGCCTTTAGGGCAACGCTGTTCAAGTTGCCTTAGTGCCAGTGTGCGCGGGGCACTTCGATCCATACGGCCCTTGCCTTGGCAACCACCTCGCCTGCGGCGTTGTAGATGGCCGAACCGGCGAAATGCTTTCGCCCTTCCACGCCAAGTTTCCAGCCGGCAGCAACCAGATGCTCGCCGTGCCTGGCGGTGCCGATGATCGACGCGGTCAGCTCCCCAAGCACGATGGCAATTTCACTCGCCACTGGAAGGATGGCGAAGGCTCCGGTGCAGTCCAGCGCAGACCAGAGGAATTCGGGCTGGATGAATCCGTCTTCATCCGCCAGCGATGGATCGGGGGTCCACGGTGCTGCAACGATGCTGGATTCACCGGTCGCCCCGGGGAAGATGCGCAACCCGTCGGCGGGTTCGCGCTCGGGGCCGCAGACAAAACAGCCGGGAAACGGATGGTCGTGAAAGCCGACAAACGAATGGCTGCTGGATTCGGCCTGCTCAAATGTCGGACTTGCCGGAACCTGCAAATCCAGTTGCGCGCTGTTGCCTTCTCCAATCAGCTTGTCGTCATGGAACAGGCGTGCAACCTCGCCTGAAGTTTCGAGTCGAAGCTCGATGTCCAATGGTGGTGGTGCCTTGAGCCGCACGCACGTCGTGCCATCAAGATGGCTGGCGATCCGGCCGCAGACATAGCCCCCGTTGCCAGATCTTGGCGGTCCGCGAAACCGTTGTGAAATGCAGAGTCGCTCCACGTGCATGCTTGTCACCACCCATTCGACGATTGGCGGGTGATTGAACCGCAGCGCTTGCAGGAAGGCAAACAGGCGGATGCTCTGGCAAGTTCGCGTTGTTGATGTTGACCCTGCAGGCAACGACGCATCAATGGACCAGAGCGAATCTAGTGAACGGTGCTGGCGTAGATTTGATAGTTCGCGACAATGACGTAACTTGTGATCAGGCCGGGAT
>NZ_JBAWHJ010000354.1:0-4840 GCF_049593775.1 Dokdonella sp.
TACGGAACGACAGAGAACGAGGCGCTTGCAAGATCACTAGATCTGCCGCTGTTTGCCAAATTCCGCACCGCATTCGAGCGCGCCGGCGAACCGGCAGTAGCACCGCCAACCGAGGCGCCCGCAGCACCGACCAGACAGGATGACAAGGCCACGCCGCCACCGCCCAGCAAGGTGACCGGTCGGACTCTGCATCAGGATGCAGCCGTGCGTTCCGGCCAGCAGGTCTATGCGCGCGGAGGAGACCTGGTCGTCACCAAACTCGTAGCCAACGGTGCGGAGGTCATCGCCGATGGCTCAATCCATGTTTATGGCGCCCTGCGCGGACGTGCATTGGCTGGCGCGCAGGGTGACGAAAGTGCGCGCATCTATTGCCAGGAATTTCATGCCGAACTGGTGTCCATTGCGGGCCAGTACCGGGTATTCGAGGATCTTCCACCTGACCTGTGCGGCAAGCCCGTGCAAGCCTGGCTGGAGGGGGAAAAACTGTTGCTGGCCAGGCTCGGCTGACAACGGATCACAAGAGCCAATGGAGATAGGACCTTGACAGATATCATCGTCGTCACGTCCGGCAAGGGCGGTGTGGGCAAGACCACGACCAGCGCGTCGCTGGCCGTCGGCCTGGCAAAAAGGGGCAAGAAAGTTGCCGTCATCGACTTCGATGTCGGATTGCGCAACCTTGACCTGATCATGGGATGCGAGCGTCGGGTCGTCTACGACTTCGTCAATGTGATCAATGGCGAATGCACGCTAAAGCAGGCGCTGATCAAGGACAAGCGTTACGACAGCCTGTTTGTACTCGCCGCCTCGCAAACACGCGACAAGGACGCACTGACCAAGGATGGGGTCGAAGGAGTGCTCAATGGCATGCGCGAAGAAGGATTCGATTTCGTGATCTGTGATTCGCCTGCAGGAATTGAGAAAGGGGCTGCGCTGGCGATGTATTTCGCCGATCGAGCTGTTGTCGTGGTCAATCCCGAGGTTTCCAGCGTCCGCGATTCGGATCGAATTCTCGGGCTACTCGCGAGCAAGACCCGTCGCGCCGAGCTGGGCAACGGGCAGGTTGAGCAACACTTGTTGTTGACCCGCTACAACCCGAACCGCGTCGAATCCGGTGACATGATGAGCATCACCGACGTGCAGGAAATCCTTGGTATCGAAGTAGTCGGCGTGATCCCCGAATCCGAAGGCGTGCTGGCTGCATCGAATGCCGGCATTCCGGTCATCCTCGATGAGCAATCGAACGCCGGTCATGCGTATGACGACGCGGTTGCGCGCCTGCTGGGTGAAACCCGCCCTCTTCGTTTCATTGATGCGCAGAAGAAAGGTCTGCTCTCACGAATCTTCAGGAGCTGAGCATGGGCATTTTCGATTTTCTGCGTGCACGGCCGAAGAATACGGCCAATGTCGCCAAGGAACGCCTGCGCATCATCGTTGCACAGGAGCGCGCCCAGCGCGGCAGTCCGGACTATCTTCCGACACTGCGTCGCGAGATCCTCGAAGTGATCAAGAAGTACGTCAATGTCGACCCCGATGCCGTATTGATCAATGTCGAACGCGATGGCGAGCACGAAGTGCTCGAGTTGTCAGTCGCGTTGCCCGAGAAGGCAGCGACGGCATTCGAGGAAGACTGAGCGCGCTTGCTGCATCTGGGTGACATCGATGCGGAGGCGCTGGGCGACCTGTTGCGTGCACATGGCCTGCAATTGCATGTCATTGCCGACGATCAACCGATACCTGGCAGCTTCTGGGGTGAACCCGAAGCTGGCCTGATCGGTTCAACCGTATTCGCCCGGCGGGATACGCCGGTGCATTCCGTGCTGCACGAGTCCTGCAATCTGATCGTGATGCCGGCGGAACGTCGCGAAAGAATTCACACCGATGCCACTGATTCGATCGCTGAAGAAGACGCGGCCTGTTACCTGCAGATCGTCCTCGCGGATTCCCTGCCCGATGTCGGCAGCGAACGCCTCATGGCCGACATGGATGAATGGGGCTACACCTTTCGCCTGGGCTCCACGCGTGCATGGTTTGAAGGCGATGCCTGTGAAACACGCAGCTGGCTGCAAGCGCGCACGTTGCTCCCCGCTCAGGCAATCCCCTAATTCGTCTGTGCGTGAGTCCAAGACCCGCTCGCGCATTTTTTGCGCGAACGGGTCCACTTGAGAACAGCCCCCGGTCAATCAGGGAGCATCGAATCCGTCCTGGAAAATGATGTCGCTTGGTCCAGTCGGCAGCGGCCAGGCCCAGGCACCGCGACCTC
Source organism: Dokdonella sp. (assembly GCF_049593775.1). GTDB lineage: Bacteria > Pseudomonadota > Gammaproteobacteria > Xanthomonadales > Rhodanobacteraceae > Dokdonella. The sequence continues at coordinate 2,261 of NZ_JBAWHJ010000354.1, forward strand.
GGGTATACACGGCAAGCGTGGTGAATCCACGATCAATGGCCATGTCCCAGATCATCACGCGAGGCAAGCCATTCTCGAACCGGAACCAGACCGGGCTCGCGACGCTGACATCATTGGTGTAGTACAGGCCCCAGTCCGTACCGGCGAAGACCTGGTTCGGCATGTGGGGGTTCACCGCTACCGAGTTGGCCGGGATGTTCGGCAGGTTGCCGCTGACGTCACGCCAGGTGAATGTGCTGCAATTGTTCTGGCAGCTCACCTGGTAGATGTGGCCCGGCGTTCCCGGCGTATTCTGGTCGAATCCACCCAGTGCCGCGTAACCGGTTGCCGTTGCTGCCGGGTTGCCGGCGTCACCGACATCGACGGTCACATCCATGACCGGGCGATTCGGCAGAACCGTGTTTCCGTCGGTGAGATCGACCCACGTCGCAGTGTCTGCCACGCCCTGGTTCATTGCATAGCCAAGCTGGACATTGCCATCGTTGGTTCCTGCGATGACCACGCTCGGTGTCTTGGTGGCATGTGCCAACTGGTTGATGAAAGACCGATTGCCAAGCGTATTCTTGGTCAGGTTCGGGCTGTTCGGATACCAGCTGGAACGAGGAATTCCGCCCAGAAGCGTTTCCCAGACTCGTGTCGTGCCACCGATCATGTAGGTGCACCCGGGATCGAGCGTACATCCGCTTCCCGCCACGGACGTGTCGCCGTAGCGATAGAGCTCGAACGGCATCACGAAGCTCAGCGTGTCGCCACCCCAGCCTGTACCGGCGGGGCGTGCGGTTGTCGGGGAGCTGTTGGGGCCCGCGGTCGAAACAACCAGTGCGCCGTTCTGGCTGGAGTAATACCAGCGCAGCTCATTGACCGGCTCAATGCGCGTGTAGATGCCGTCGCCGCCATTGCGTACGGTCCACTGCGCGGCCTCCGGGTCCGTGTTGCTCCAGCGCACCCATTCGCTTCCATTGTCCTGGGCACCAGCGCTGGCACCCGGCGATGCGGCCGTGGCGAAATTGGCCGTAATGTCGCCGGAATACAGTTCAATCGAACCCATGGTCTGGTTCAGTGAAATGAAGCTCGGGCGATTGGCTGCACTGCTGCCCCCGGTGCCGAACTGCGCATTTGCGGTATAGAAGACACCGCCGTCGCTGCCACTCAAGACCTTGTTGCTGTCGTAGCCGCCGAAGCCGTCTGGCAGGAAGGCACGTGCGTGATGGTCTACATGGACATTGCCGTTGCCGTAACCACAGGTAATGTTCTGGAAACTGCTGCCGCCGTTGGTCGAGCGCCACATGTCCACGCCGCTGAGCAGAACGGTTTCCGGATTGCCCGGATCCACGGTAAGGCCGGCGTCGTACCACATCTGGCCACCACCATTGGCTGCATTGCTGCACCCACCCGCTTCGACATTGGCACCCGTGGCCGTCTGGGTCCAGGTATCACCACCGTCATTGGTGCGCCAGACCCCGAGCACACCACTTGTTGGTGCGTCCGAACCCATTGCATAGATCGTGCTCGGATTGCTCGGCGAGTCCGCGAGCTCGATGCGACCGAGAACTTTCCCTGCCGGGTTGCCATCTCCCGTACCTGCTGGCCAGCCTGTGTCTAGCAGAGTCCAGTCGCCGGTGGCAGGGCAGCCCGTAGCCGGCAAAGTCGCGCGATAGACGCCGTTCGCGCCGAGATTGGCAAGGTCCGGTTGCACCGTTGTCGGATTGCCGCGCGTGCCCACGGCAGCGAACACTCGCGTCGCACCACCCCCCATGTCCTGGGTGATCAGGCCGGTAATATCCTGGCGCTGGCTACTGAACGCATTCGTGAAGCACGGCCCGGTCCAGTCCGTGCCGCCATTGTTGGAAACGAACAGCCCGGTCTTGGTGCCGACAACGATCGTATCTGGATCATTCGGATTGGTCCTGACCTTGCCCACTGCCTGATACTGCGGAAACCCAAGGCCCACAGACGGCGGGTAGAACGGGTTGAATACATCCTCACCCAGCACGGCCCAGGTTTCGCCCTGGTCCACGCTCTTGAGTACGCCAGACGAACCGAACGAGAAAGACCCGTAGCGCAGGTCGCCCGTGCCTGCATAAATCACGTCGGGGTTGGTCGGCTCAATATAGAGCTCGCCAATCGCGATGCTGGCGATTTCCGGATCATCGGTAACATTGCGCCAGGTCGTGTTCGCATCGCAGCAATCTGTCGACTTGTATACGCCGCCGCCGTCCGACGCGGCAAAGACAGTATAGAAACCGTCGATATCCGGCCCCCTCGGATCGACCTCAATCACATTGGTTCGGCCTGCGACCATGACGCCGCTACTGAGCAGCGGCAATGGGCCAAGGAACGTCCATGAACCCGGCGCCAGTGCCAGCGGTGATTCTGCAGAGCGCTGGTAGCTCTTTTCTCCCGCCGGAATACCCGACTGGATCAGTCGATCGGCGGGCTTGGCTTCCTTGTACCAGCCGGGACTGAAACTCATGGTCGGATAGGACACGCGATGTGCCCAGAAATCACCCTGACCGGGCTTGAACCACAGCTTGGTCACACCTTCATCCAGCGGTTGCCCCGACCTCAAGCCGATATAAG
>NZ_JBAWHJ010000355.1:0-2219 GCF_049593775.1 Dokdonella sp.
GGCCGATGGTGAAGGCCTGGACTTCACGACCACACGTGTCGGCGCCATGTTCGGTCTGTTTTTCAGCAAGGAAAAAATCGAAACCTACGCACAAGCCACCGCGGCAGACCGAGACCTCTTCAATCGCTTCTTCCAAAGCATGCTTGAGCAAGGCGTGTTCTTCGCTCCCGCCGCCTACGAGGCGGGATTCATGTCGATGGCGCACGACGAGAGCATTCTCGCCGATACACTTCGGGCTGCCCGTACAGCATTCGCCTCACTGCGCTCATGAACAAGCCCGTTCATCACCTGCAAACACTGGCGGTACATGCGGGCGGAGAATCCGACCCGGAAACAGGCGCGGTTGTCGCACCGATCCATCTGGCCACCACGTTTCAACATGGACCAGCCGGCGAGCGGATTGCAGGCTACGAATATCAGCGCGAAGGCAATCCAACCAATGATCGCTTGCGCGCAGCGCTTGCCGCCCTTGAAGGTGGAGCGCAGGCACTGACCTTCGCCTCGGGCATGGCGGCAATCAGTTGCCTGCTCGAAACCATGGAACACGGCGCGCATATCGCCATTCCGGATGACTGCTACACCGGGCTGCGTGTGCTTGCCGAAGAGTTCCTGCCGCAACGCAGCCTGCGTGTCAGCACCATCGACATGGCCAACCCCGACGCAGTGCGAAAGTTGAGTCGCGAAGGAATCGACCTGCTCTGGGTCGAGACTCCCTCGAATCCGCGCATGAAAATCAGCGACATCAGGACGCTGGCAGAAATAGCGAAAGCAAACGGCGCGCTACTGGTTTGCGACAACACGTTTGCCTCGCCGGCACTGCAGCGCCCACTCGAACTGGGCGCCGATATCGTCATGCATTCGACGACCAAATACTTCGGCGGGCATAGTGACGTGCTGGGCGGAGCCCTGGTATTCAAGCAAGCCGATGAGTCGTATGAGCGTGTGGCCCATCGCCTGCATGTCACCGGTGCGACACTGGCTCCATTCAATGCCTGGCTGACCTTGCGCGGCTGTCGCTCGCTGCCTGCACGCATGGCAATGCATTGCGCAAATGCCCGAGCCATTGCAGAGTTTCTATCGAAGCATCCTGCGATTGAACGAGTGAACTATCCCGGCTTGCCAACGCATCCCGGTCACGAGGTTGCCGCCCGTCAGATGATTGATTTCGGCGGCATGCTCAGCATGGAATTGCGTGGCGGGCGCACAGCGGCCCTGTCCATGGCTGGCAGGTTGAAACTGTTCACCAACGCTACTTCACTGGGCGGTTGCGAGTCGCTGATTGAACATCGCGCGTCGGTGGAAGGTGACAAGCCGGTCTCGCCGCAGAACCTGTTGCGCGTGTCGGTCGGCCTCGAACACGTCGATGACCTGATTGCCGATCTGGAGCAGGCTCTGGGCTGAGGGTTCCGACAGCTTGCGCTGCAATTCGGCGAAACGTGTCATCCGCCCTCTCCCCTCGGGGGAGGGTTGGGATGAGGACACGGTCGGAGCGGAATTCCCGCCACGCGCGTACGCTGATCCGCCTGCGGCACCTTCTCCCGAGGGGACAAGGAAGAGCTACAGATACACCGTGCACCCATGCTTGCGGCGCGCCAGCGAAGTTGTCGCGCAGCCCCCTATGGATTTGCAACCAGTTCGCGCTTGAGGATCTTGCCGGATGCCGTCATCGGCAGACTCTCCCGGAACTCGACATGACGCGGATATTTGTATGCCGCAATGCGCTCTCGGCACCATTCGATCAATTCAGATCCACTCAGCTCCGCGCCCGGCTTGAGAATCACGAATGCCTTGATCTCCTCGCCATACTCCTCATCCTTGATGCCGACTACCGCGGCAAGTGAAACCGCAGGGTGGGTCACCAGGAGCTCTTCGATCTCGCGCGGATAGACGTTGAAACCACCGCGATTGATCATGTCCTTGCTGCGATCGACGATGAAGTAGGCACCGTCTTCATCCCGGCGTGCGAGATCACCCGTACGGAACCAGCCATCCTGAATCGCGGCGCGCGTTTCCGCCTCGCGATTGAAGTAGCCCTTCATGATGTTGTGTCCACGCACAGCGATCTCGCCGATGTCGCCAATCTTGCTGACCTCGCTCCAGTCGTCATTGATCAGTTTCACCTCGACGCCCCAAATGGGCACCCCGATTGAACCGACCTTGAGCGGCAGATCCTTGCGGGAAAACGTCGCTACGGGCGAAGTTTCCGAAAGGCCGTATCC
>NZ_JBAWHJ010000356.1:0-2364 GCF_049593775.1 Dokdonella sp.
GTCGACATTTGCAGACCCGACACTCCGCCGCCACCCAGACAGATGACTTTCACATGATCAGGTTCTTGATCTTTTTCTTGGCGCAGATATCGCTTTCCAGCTTCGCGATGGGCGAGAACCAGGCGAACTCCGTGACGATTTACGCGGAATGGAAAATGAGCCTGAGGGCAGATGGAAAGATCGCGGCCCTGGAATTGAAGCCCGGGCGCGTCAGGGATGTATTGCGCAACGAGTTGGAGACAGCAATCCGGCTCTGGGAATTCGAACCCGGCTCCGTGAACGGCGTGAACGCAGCAACTGATACGACACTGATAGTACAGCTCACCATTTCTCCAAATGCCGATGGTGACGGTTTCTCGATAGTCGTGGATCGGGCGGAAACTGGCGGAGCGATTGAAACGACCGGAAGGATGCCAGCAATTTCATGGGCGCAAGCTCAAGGAATGAAGAGAGACAAGGGCGCGAAAAACCTACTCGTGCTATTGATTACCTACGACGAGTCGGGGGTTCCCGAACAGATCGAAGTTGCAGACGAATCGCCGATCGAGAAGGGACTCCTTGTCTCTGATGCTATCGAGGCCGTTCGGACGTGGAGATTTGATCCAGAACATATCGACGGCAAAGGTCTGCGCGCCCGGGCCTTGGTGCCGATTTGCTATGAATTCGACACCAGTGACAGATCTGCTGCCGGGTGCGAGTGGAATTCTCCTTATGGGAACAAGGCAGTCCCTGGAAGGGATAGTATCGTGCTCGACTCAAGCGTTACCCTGAAATCAGATGTCATTGGCAAGACGCTCTAGCCTGCCCCTGTTCTTCATTGATGCGACGTCCGAAGGGCATCGAGTGCCGAATCCGGAATCCCGGCTTTCAGTAGCGGTAGTCCGGTCGTTCCGCATCAGTGCTGCCCAGCCAACTGCTGCAACTGATCGATCTGATCTTCGCGTGTCAGCGTTTCGATCAGTTCTCCGAGATCGCCCTGCATGATTTCGGGCAACCGGTACAGGGTCAGATTGACGCGATGGTCGGTGACCCGGCCCTGCGGGAAATTGTAGGTACGAATGCGCTGGCTGCGATCACCCGAGCCGACTTGCAGGCGACGTGATTCCGCCTGGGCTGCATTCTGCTTGCTGCGTTGTTCGTCGAGCAGCTTGGCTTTCAACAGGGACAAGGCGCGTGCGCGATTCTTGTGCTGCGAGCGTTCGTCCTGGCACTCGACAATGATGCCGCTCGGCAGATGAGTGATACGAATCGCCGAATCGGTCTTGTTGACGTGCTGCCCGCCGGCTCCGGATGCGCGGAATGTGTCGGTCTTCAGATCGGCCGGGTTGATGTCGATATCATCGATCTCATCGAGTTCGGGCAGGATCGCAACGGTGGCTGCCGAGGTGTGGATACGACCCTGTGATTCGGTCTCCGGGACGCGCTGGACTCGATGGGTGCCCGATTCGAATTTCAGTTTCGAATAGGCACCCTTGCCTTCGATGCGTGCAATCACTTCCTTGTAGCCGCCATGTTCCCCCTCGCTCTCGGTCAGGATCTCGATCTGCCAGCGGCGTTGCTCGGCAAAGCGCAGATACATGCGCAGCAGGTCGCCCGCGAAGATGGCCGCCTCGTCGCCGCCGGTTCCGGCACGTATCTCGAGGAAGAGATTGCCTTCATCGCGGGGGTCGCTTGGCAGCAGGAGCAGGTTGAGCTGTTCATCCAGCTCGGCTTCGCGAGCTTCCAGAGCCGTGATTTCCTCGGCGGCCAGTTCAGCCATCTCCGGGTCGGCCAGCATGGCGCGTGCGGCTTTGAGGGCAGCCTGGTTCTCATCGTAGTCGGCCAGTGCCTCGCTGAGCGGGCCGAGTTGGGCATGCTCGCGGGAAACTTCGCGCAGTCGCTTGACGTCGCCCAGCACTTCCGCGCTGGAAAGCAGGTGCTCAAGTTCCTGGTGGCGTTCCGCAAGCTGTTCGAGCTTGCGACGAATCGATGGAGTCATTGGAATCCTGGCGGTGCGCTGCGGCGCGCATGATACGTGAAGCTGTGATCGTGGCAGAGTTGCTGTCAGACGGGTTGCGAGATCATGCCTGCTTGTCCCTTGCTGGCCGGCCAATGACGTTAGCCTGGGCGTCGAACAGTTTTTCGGCTGCCTGGAGCAGCTCGGCGTCGCCGCGTAGCGCGGCTGCACGCAAGTTGGCACTGGGCGCGTGCAGCAGCTTGTTTGTCAGTGTATGCGCAAGGAAGTCGAGCGCCTCTTCCGGGCTCCGACCACGGACCAGCAACTGGCGGGCCTTGTTCAGGATTTCGTCCCTGCTCGCTTCCGCATCGCGGCGAACGCTGCTGACGGGATTGCGCAAATCGAGTGCGAGCCACCAGCCCATGAAG
>NZ_JBAWHJ010000357.1:0-5055 GCF_049593775.1 Dokdonella sp.
CTTTCAAGCTGGCGGGCCACAGCTGGCGCGACGACTGCAGCGGCCCGGATGGACAAATCGCCTGGTACTGGTCCTCTTCGCAAGCTTCGATCTCTACGCTGATCCGCATGCAGGATGAAGGCGGCAAGTACAGCGACTCGCATACCGTGCAGCTGGGGTTGCCTGTTGCAGCGGCCCGCTACTTTGAAACCGACCCGGCCTGGCAATCGAAGTTTGATCAACGATTGAAACTGATAGCCAACTCCTACGCGATCGAGTGCGCGCGAACGAGCTCGACCGCGCGCCGCTTCAACTGGAACAATCGCGGAGCTGGCACCGTGCAATGGATGCTGCAGAATTTCGATTCAACGCCGACGCCGGGAATTCCTGCGCGGCCGGGCGAATCTTGATCAGTAGATCCCCCCCCCTGACGGGCCTTTGGCAAAAGCATCGAACCGAACCGGCAACGTCGGTGGACGTTCCTGCGCTAGCGGCAGCAACTGGCGATAGCCACCCGGCAGCTCGGCTGATTGCGACTCGCCTGGACTAGTTCTCGAACCCGTGCTTCATGATGGAATCGCCGGTCGTCAGCTCGACGATGTATCCGGTGTTCGAGGATGCTCCACGAACTTCCAGCTTCCAGCCGGAATTGAAGTCACCGTCGATCGTGCGCCAGTCGACTGCAACAAGCGTCGCATTGAGCGGCTCGATCACACGAATCTTCAGGTTTCCTGCCGTTGCCGTCTGGCCGCTGATGATTGGCTTGACCGGGGTATTGACCTGAAAAATCGCCTGAGTGTCCGAGGTCACCGAGAACTGATCCGTCACGAGCAAGCTGCTGCCGCTGAAATCAAGCCTGCGCTGCCATGAAGTAACGCCGGCACCAGACTGGTAGGCCGCGCTCATGTCTCCCGTGACATGAACCTCGCCCGGGCTTGGCCCAAGCTGAGTCACGTTCATGGTTGAACGGGTGCCTTCACGTTGGCGCACATTGGCACCGTTGCGAACGAAGCGGACGACGTTGTGTACCTCGGTACCTTGCTGGATGCCGCTGTGGCTACGGATGTTCTCGGTCACCGCAAGCCAGTCGCCGGAGAACAGGGTGAACGATCCCTGGTCCTGATGGGCGTGGCTTTGCGCATAGGATCCGGCGGAGAAACTGAGCCAGGTCGCGCTCGTCTCCCAGCTGGTCCGGGTGAACAGATGACCAATTCCTGTAGCCACGTAGGTCAGCGGAGCATTCGGTACGCTGGAGGAGCTTCCTGCCGGCAACAGGTCATCGCGGAAGTTGAAGCCGCTGGACATCTGCTGCACGGAATTGTGATTGATCCACCACGATGCAAGATCGCGCGCTGCGGCATTGTTGGTCAGGTAGCGCGCCTCGAGCAGCAGATGCCGGTGATAGTCGAAAAACTCGGGGTTGGAATTGCGCGACTGATCGCCGTATGGCGCAAAGCGGTCGCGTGACGGCACGGTTGCATGCAGCCAGTAGGAAATGGTGTCGGTCAGGTGCGAATTGGCATTGGCCAGATCGGTACCCATCGAATCACGCCAGACCCGGTACAGCTCGAACAGCTTGTGGTGGGAGGTTCCGTAACCGGTCCCCTCCTCGCTGCCACCACCTTGCAGCATCGCGAAATAGCTCTCAAGCATCGGAAGCTTCTGCGTCTGCAGGAACGAGATCCAGCTGCTGCTGTTGCTGGCCAGCGCCCAATACATGGTCGCGCGCAGGAAGCTGTAGTAATAGTTGTTGGCCGGATCATTGGTGCCCCATCCCGACCACGATGCAGCACGACCTGCCCACTGCGCCTGCGACGGGTTCCAGATGTTCGCGATGGTCCGTTCCGTGTACGCCGACCAGCGTGTGCGCTGGTTGCTGCTCACATAGGTGGAACACCAGTCGTAGGTCAGCGCCAGGTCACCGATCAGGGCACCGGCGTAGAGATAGGAATCACGTGCCACTTCAGGGTTCTGATTCCCCGCCATTGCCGCTTCGGCCGCGCTCACCTGACTTTCGACCATGTTCACGGCGAGGGTGCAGTACTGCGACTGGTTGGTCAGTCGGTACATGACAACGGCATCGTTTGCGGAGAAGTCGTAGCCGGGACTGCCTGCTACCGCCCGGTCTACCCAGTCCTTGAATCTGGAGTATTGGGTGGACTGCATGTTCACAAATGAAAGATCGCTGTTGATGGTTGCCCGCGCCTCACCGGCGGCACAAAGCGCCAGGGAAGACAGCAGGGCCAATCGAGCGGCCGACGGAAAACAGAACATGGCAATGTCTCGCGAGCAACAGGCGGCGCAGCTGGCGAAACAGGATTTCGGTCGCCACACAGCCCTTCAGGGAAGCGGACAATAGCGATCGTGGCCGATGAGTTTTGCGTACCGCGTTCAGAATTGGAAAGTGGACCGTCAAATAGTGTGAACTGGCCCCCAAGTCCCCGATTCTTTTGGCGATTCGAGAGACGGGAAGGCGTGCTCGGACCGCTTCAGCGGGTTTCCCCACTGACCTCGCAAGCCCCGCTCGTGGTCTTTCAATGCCTCTTGGCGATCGCATTCCAGACGTAATGGCACATGCACACGATGGAGCGAGCGAGCGAAAGTGACTCGACATCGCGATAAATGCGCCACTGCCAGCCGGCAGCCTTCAGCTTGTTCGCGGAAACCGAGCCCTCTCGCACCAGGTAGTAGGCGAGCGGCTCGTCGTGCTCGATCCGCTCCGCGCCCCCGGCGCGTTGCACCATCTGCAGCCAGAACACGTAATCCTCGTGTCCCATCCTGATGAACTCCGCCGCGCCCAGGCTGCGCTGGTAAACGCCAGTGAGGTTGCCGATGTAGTTGCTGCGCAGCAGATCCGCATGGCTCAAACGCGCAGGTGGCCGCACTGTGGATAACACACGACCGTCTTCGGCCATTCGCTGATACGTGCAGTAGCTGACTCGGGCACCAGATTGGCGCATCTGCCCGATCTGCAGCTCAAGCTTGCGCGGATGCCACCAGTCATCGCTGTCGAGGAATGCCAGAAATTCACCGCGCGCAGCGGCGATACCCGCATTGCGGGCAGCAGCAACGCCCGAATTGCTTGCCATTCGAATGAGGCGGACGCGTGCGTCAGCCGTTGCGTGGCGCTCGATCAGGGCTGGGGTGTCGTCAGTCGAACAATCATCCACGATGACCAGCTCAAGGTCCGCACGTGTCTGGACGAGAACCGAATCGATCGAACGGCTCATGAATCCCGCTGCATTCCAGGCCGGCATGATGACGCTGACCATCCCGGGAATGGACTCCCCATGCCGCCCGCTCACGGCGCGAAAGCAGCGTCGCTGCGAAGGGGGGCCGGCAGGATGTAGTCGCGATACTGAGCCGGATCGCCGTGCTTGCCGGCTTCGGCGGCCTTGATGATGTTGTAGACCTCGCGTGCGGTCACGTAGTGGAGTACGTAGTTCTCACCATCGTTGTACCTGGTTTCGAGGTGTTCGTGCATGGCATCCATCTCGGCGCCAAGCAGGGTATCCATGTCGCCTTCCTGGGTGCCATGGGTGTGGATCTTTACGAATACCCATTCCGGACGACCTTCAACATGGATGCCGGTTTCGATCCATGCATCGACGCGCTCGGGCGTGGGCGGGCAGCTGCGGCGAACATCCGAATTCTCGATGCGGGGAATGATCCCGAATCGACGGCTTCGCCAGTTCAGGGCCAATGGTCCCTGCACGATCATCAGGTCGCCGACTGTCTTGCCGCCCACATGCACCGGCTCACCCTTGTCATGTGATTTCGGGCGCTTCGGATCATCGGTCGCATAGTAAATCGAGTTCACCGTACTGGTCTGCGTGTCGCTGGGTGCGGAAGGCAGCGTGAAATCGGCATAGCAGCCCAGTTCGCGAAGCAAGATCAGTTCGTTATTGATGCCGCACCAGCGCCCATCCGCGCGCGAGTTATCCAGAGACCAGTTGCCGTGGATGAAGGCGAACGCGAGCTCGCCGGTGCGCGGATCCCGCACCAGCGCGCCATGCTTCTCGTGCAAGGTATTGCAGAAGCGCCGCATCGATGTACAGAAATTCTCCGGCGTATCGTTGTCGTGATGCAGATGGATCTCGATTTCGCCGTAGCCATCGGCACATAGCGCGGCAATTTTCTCGAGGTGCTCTTCGACGTATTCCTCTTCGGGATAGAAGAATCCATGTTGCGGATGGCGTCCGTCTGCATCGCGATGGCGACCTGCCATGGCCCGATAGTCGTGGCACCAGCGATCCACCCGCAGGCGTTGCGCGGCCAGGTCGGCTCCTCCCCACATCGGCTCGAAATGATCAACGAAACAGAACATCACATGGACCGGCCCGGACGTTTTTGGCCGCGCGGGACGGGCAAGGTAGCTGCGAAGCCAGATCTGCATGTTGCGCGAGCGCAGGATCATCCAGAACATGAACCCGGCAAGGAGTGCGCCCGGAACAAGCACGATGGCGATCAGGAAATACGTATTCATGGACTCAGCGTGTCCTTCTCTGTGCAACAGTCAAGCAGGACGCCAGCCTGCGCTGGACAGCAGGATCGGTTGTCCCGTTCATGCCCCTGGCAACTCGGGCAGGATGGAAAGCTCGAACCCCGATGCGCGCCACTCGGGCAGCAACACCGCCAGGGCATCGATCGTGGCATCACTGTCATCGTGCATCAGCACGATGTCGCCCGCACGCGGTGGCGAGTTGCGCATGATCTCGACCAGCTCCGCTGCAGGCCTGTGCTGGTAGTCGAGACTGTCATAGGACCAATAGGCCATGCTGTCCGGGCGAAACGCATACTGCGCCAGCAGCGACAGTGGAAACCGGCCGGATGGAGGACGGAACCGATGCCTGGTCTTGCCATCGTGGCGTGTCAGCAGTTTTTCCGTACGCTCGATCTGATCCAGTTGATCGGCACGCGGGATACGCGTGAAGCGAGGATGATCGTAGGAGTGGTTACCCAGTTGGTGGCCTTCGGAAACCAGCCGGTCGACGATCTCGGGATGTTTTTCGATCTGCTCACCAAGCAGGAAAAAGGTGGCCTTTGCAGCATGGCTCGCCAACAGGTCTAGCAGGC
>NZ_JBAWHJ010000358.1:0-2969 GCF_049593775.1 Dokdonella sp.
GACGGAAACTGGAACCTACGGTGACCCACACCAACGGCTCCCGGTTGTCCGGCAACCACCCCCGCCACAATGTCCCGGGGAACAACCGGGACACCCAATATCCCGTTGGAATCATGGGTGTCCCGGATCAGCATCCCGGATCAGCCACCCAAGCTCAGCCCATTGATTGAACTTTACCGGGCCTCTGCTGCCTCATCTTCCCGTATGGAAGACCGCCTCGATATCAACTGAACAACCGGGGCACCTACAATGTGTCGGGATGTCCGGGGCGCGACAACTTGCAACGGCAACGGGAAAAGTTGGCTCAGCGTCACCCAAATCGGCCAGAATCGATGTTTCCGGGCATACCGAAGCGCGCCATTTGACGAGCGAGCGGGCGATTTTCGGAGGCCGCCCTTGCCTCGGCAACATCCGGGACACCCACTATCCCGTTGGAATTGTGCGTGTCCTGAAACTTGCTGAAACTACTCCACCCTGTTTCGTCGTGCGCTTTAGAAACACCTTGAGGATCCGCCACTTGACGTTTCCACCCATCGCCGGCGGCATGAGCAGTACGCCGCCCGGAGCCGTCAATCAGGCTTTGGATCGGACCGAGCGCGTACAACGCTGGGTGGCCGCACTGTTGACGGCGTTGCTGCATGTGCTGCTCGCACTCTTTCTGATGTCGCCGCCTCCACCGATCACGATGACCACGCCGCAGGGCCAAGCGGGTGGCAGCGCAATGGAAGTGTCGCTGCTCGACGAGCCGGTCAGTCAGCCGCCGCCCTCGCCTCAACCTGTGCACCGCAAGCCGGTGCGCCCCAATAAACCCAGGACATCGCGCGCAATCGCGCCCAGACCGCCCACGCCGGTCGTGCAGTTGTCCGACACTTCAGACACCCCGACCGTACTGCCCATCACCGATCCGGAGCCGCCCGAAGAGCCAGACGAGACCGCGGAGCGCCCTGAGCAAGCGTTTGGACCGCCACCTGGATTCCGCAGTGAGAACGCCCGCGCGAACGCCGCACTGGCCGCCAAGCTCGGCAGAAACCGCGGGCGCAGCAACAATGCGGCCCCCGCCGGAACCAATATGGGAATAGATGGCTTCAACGTGTATTACAACCTGGCCGACGAAGACCGTTTGCGTACCTGGCGCAACCAGGGCATCACCGAGCTCTTTCTTCCGTTGCCCGGCACGTTGCGACGCATGGTCTGCCCGCTCGAGGTAGCGCTGCGGCGTGGCTCCGGCAAATGTCGCATGGTCGAAATGGATTCACCGGAACTGGAGTTCATCGGCGACGCCCGCGAAGTCATCGATATCCAACGGGTCTACCGCCTGGGCGAAGAGGTCTGGAGCGGACCGGGGTCGTATCGCTAGGCCGTGCGTTCGCCACCGCGTACGTCTACGAGTACACGCATGATTCGCTGCCGACAAGCTAGCTGGATGTGGAATCCTGCATGTCGCGCTTCGCCCCGCTTCTTGCGTCCGGTGCTGACTTGCTCAGGCCTTGTGTTCACTCTGCGCAAGCACCACGCCACCGCGCTCGCGCTGTTTGACTTTGTACAAGGCAGCATCTGCCTGAGCCAACCAGGCGTCTGGCGACGATACGGACGCATCAAATATTGAGACACCCGTACTCCAGGTCAGCGGAACCGCTGAATTTTCGAATACTGCCGTGGCTCGGATACGGTTCTTCACACGATCGAGGAACACGTGCGCAGCGGGCTCGTCCGCCTGATCAAGCAATACGGCAAACTCGTCGCCTCCGTAGCGGGCCGCAATGTCTGCTTTCCGAATTTCGAAATTCAACGCGCTACCCATCGCTCGCAACACGCCATCTCCCGCTGCATGCCCGCTTTCGTCGTTGATCTGCTTGAAATGGTCCATGTCGAGGAACAGTAACGCTGCTCCCGCGTTTCCGTGGCCCGACCGCAATGCGGCAAACTTCTCGCCCAAGGCAGACTCGAATGCACCGCGGTTCTTCAATCCGGAGAGCGCATCGGTCTGAGACAGCATGTGCAGCGCATCACGACTTTGCTGCAGGTCATTTGCCATGCGCCACATGGTCCATGCGAATGCAGTGAGGTACAGAACCACGAGTAGCATGGTCGCTGATTGCACCAGCAAGCTGGAGGCCGGGTGAAACTCGAATGGCAGAAAAACAGCGCCAACGACGAGTCCTGCCACTATGGCGATGCAACCTTTCGCCAGGAGCCCCACACCGCCCACCGACAAGTTGTTCATCGCAAGCAGCGTGATGCCTATCGCACTGGGAACAATGCTGAAGCCGATGGCATAGAGGGCAAAACTGGTCAGCGCTGCATCGATCATCAGATTGATTTTCTCTGCACGCCCTGACTTTCCTGCCCGGGAGGAATGCAGGTATGCGAGGTGTGGCCAGGCAAAGCCACCTATCAAGGTCAGCATCCAGACCCAGGTCGGTCGCGCCTGATCATGCAGTGCAGCGCCAATCACGAGCGCACCCAAGCCCAGGCCAAGCACGCGCGGAATGTAGATCTGTCGTGGAAGTCGAGGGGCGTTGAGCATGCGAGCGGTTGACGATTTGAAATTCATGACTATTGAAAATCTCGATGGGTCAACCGTCTGCGTGGGAGGCGCAAGAACGTATGGTTAGCGCAATGCGGGGCTGGTTCGACTAGTAACTGGAACCCTCACTATAACAACCGGGACACCCACGAAGTGAGCGGCCGCTATCTGGCGAACAACGAACAACCGAACGAACAATCGGGACACGCACAATTCGCTTTCGATCAGCTGCCGGGGTACAGGGCAGTTGGAAACAGCGGAGTTGATCTGAGAGGCGGGTTGAAACGATTGATTCGGGATACAACCGGGACACACCCTATCCGGTCCCGAATGCCTGGCGGACGTCATGAGTATCCCGAATGAGCCCGGATGAGCCTATGAGGTCGGTCTCTGAACCGAATGGCACTGACTTAACGACAATCCGCACATTTCGTCATCCCGG
>NZ_JBAWHJ010000359.1:0-2782 GCF_049593775.1 Dokdonella sp.
GCCGGTGGGTGGCCGGGATTGCCCCGAAGCGGCGTTGGGTACGGTCAGGACCAGAGGAACCTTCTGTGTCGACGTCGCAATCGGCAACGGATTTGCAAAAGTGACGAAGGTCGAAGTCGGATCGAGCATGCCGGCAAACGGTGGAATGTAGGCACCCGGTGCCGCACGCCAGAACTTGGTCAGTGGAGGGCAAGGTGTCGTGGCCGTGCACTCGGTCGCGGTCGGAGCCGTCTGGTAATAGGGCAGCTCAAGCGAACCCACATAGACATCGGCGATCGGCGGCAGGGCGGGATTGAGGTTGGAAAGATTCATCCCGGTCGGCACGATCTGGGTAGCGGTCGCCGGCGTTGCTGCGGCGCGTTGCTGCACGGCGCCAAGTACCGGCGTGATGCTCTGCACGGTGGCCACCCAGGTCAATACGATCTGGCTGGCGTTGACGCCGGCCGAAGCTGCTGCGGCTTCCTGCGAGTTGGTCAACTGGCGCAGCGGCTCAAGGGCACAGGCCGTCGCATTCGGCAGCAGTGGCTGCTGGGATACGCCATTGATGCACAGCGGCGTGCGGGTCTGGGCCAGGAAGTAGGTCTGGTCAGGCGTCGCATCGTTGCCGCGGCTGTCTGTGATGTTGTCGGTCAGCACCGCCATGTAGGAGGTCAACTGTTGCAGCGGCTTCAACGGCACGATGGCCAGTTGTTGGGGGCTTGCGAGAGTCGCGACATAGTCCACATTCGGGGTCAGTTCGCGGGTTACACCGGTGACTCCGCCACCAGGGCCCGTCAGGGTGACCTGGAAAACGCGTACGGATGATCCGGCGACCACCGAGGAAGCCTTGACCGGAACCGAGAAGCCGGTAACCCAGGGGGATACGGCGCCAAATCCGTCCTGCGCGTTCATGGCAACGCGCGGATCACCAAAATTGCTCGGGTCGGTGACCGGGATGTTCAGGGTCAGGTCCGTGGTTCCCGACAGCAACAAGTTGGTCGGGAACGGAATGACGGCATTGGACGGGTCGAAACGCGCCGTGATCACGCCGGTTACCGGCGAGCCATCGTTATTGGTTGCGACCGGCGTATCTACCGCACGGGGACTATTGCTCCCACCACCGCATGCGGCGAGGAACAGGGACGGCAGTAGTGCCGCCGCGATCAATCGGGCCTGCATTTGAAACCCCTTCTCGTGATAATTCTGCGACCCCATATTAGGCCGTTCAAACGGTCGTTGGCAACGTCTCCTTAACAGAAAATCACGAGGCGCAACAATATGTTGCGGCGCACCATACGGTGGAGAATGGTGTACTCGTCAGTACTCAGAGAGGCTGCTGCTCGACCCATGTCGATGCGGTGGGGTGAAATCCGCGCGGGGACCAACCCAGAAGCTCGCGCGCGGACTGATGGTCGGCTATCAGATCCACCTTCAGGCGCTCGATCGCCTGTGACTTGATGCCACGCCATTGCGGATGCAGACGCGCAAGTTGCAGGGCGGTCCGGAGGATCCCGATGGACAGCGGAACGCCCAGGGCGGGTCGCGGCAATGATTCGCGCACCCGCTCAAGCATTTCCGAAAAGCTCAATCGTTCACCGCCGCCGAGATCGAAGATCTTCTGGCGTGCCAGCGGAGCCTGCGATGCGGCCAGGCAGGCATCGGCCAGATCTTGCGCGTGTACGGGCTGGCGAAGACCGGTCGCCGCTGAAATTCTCGGGAACAACCGCCAGCGTGCGCCCATGCGTGCCAGCGGACTGAGACTGCGATCGAGACCCGCGCCATAAATCAGGGTGGATCGAAGCAAGGTCCAGTCCAGCTGCTTTTGTAGTGCCGTCTCGGCAAGTTGACGCCCGCCCTGGTGCAGGATCTCGGCAAGTTCGCGCTCGTTCGGATCGGCCGAAAGACGCTTGCTCATCACGCTCATTGATCCAAGCGCAACGAGGCGCGGGGTTCCATGCAGGTTGGCGCGGCCAATCCAGTCCGCGAATCCGTTCAGCGGACCAAGGCTGAAGATTGTGTCGACCGGCCCCGGATCCGGCACAGTCGTGAACAGGTCGCCCTGGATCCAGTGCAGGTTTTCGGTGCCGCTTGTCCGTGGTGCCCGGCTCAAGGCGATTACCTTGTGGCCGTGCGCCAGCAGTTTCGGGATGAGGAACCGGCCGATCTGTCCGCTTCCGCCCAGCACGAGCGAGGAAACCATGCGATCACCGCGCTCGTGGTGTTCAGTACTCAGCGCTTGCCTGCCATGGGCAGGTTGCTGACCGCCGCTGCAGCCACGATCGGCAGACTGATGATGACGCTGGTACCGGTTTCCGCAGACGAACGCAGGTTGATGGTTCCCCCGTGCATCTTCACGATCCCCTGGGCAACACTCAAGCCAAGCCCCAGCGACTCGCCTCGCGTCGAAAAGAACGGCTCGAAGACTTCAGGCAAGACGTCATTGGCAATACCGGTTCCCGTGTCGCTGATGCGGATTTCAATGTTGCGCACGCCACCGGCACGCGTGTGTATCGACACTCTTCCACGATCCTCGATCGCTGCAGCGGCATTCTCGAGGATATGCAGGAATACGCGACAGATATGCGCCGGCAGGCAACTGATCCTGGGCAGATCTGCGTATTCCTTGACCACTAGAATGCGTTCGCCCCAGGTCGGTTCAAGCAGACCCAGCGCTGCATCCATGACCTGATTGACGTCAGTCGCTTCGACACCTTCGGCATCAGGCCGGGTCAGGTGGCAAAGTCCGTGCACCAGCGTGGATGATCGACCGAGCCCCAGCACCGCCTCGCTGAGCATGGCTTTG
>NZ_JBAWHJ010000360.1:0-3093 GCF_049593775.1 Dokdonella sp.
CAACCAGCTGTTGCGCATCGAGGAGGCGCTGGGCGCACAGGCGCGTTATGCCGGTGGCAAGGCATTCCCGAACCTGCCCGACTTCAAGTGCTGATCAAGAGCTGATCCGGATTACGCGATGCTGCGCTACGTCGCCCTCATTCTGCTGACCCTGCTGATTGCCTTGCAGGTCAAACTCTGGGTTGGGCAGGGCGGGATGGCCGAAGTCTGGCGCCTGGAAAAAGCAGTCGCCGAACAAAAGCGCAAGAACGATGAGCTCAAGGCACGCAATGATGCGCTGAGTGCCGAAGTCGCCAATCTCAAGGATGGCGAAGAGGCGATCGAGGAGCGGGCACGTTCCGAGCTTGGGCTGATCAAGCCGGGCGAGAAGTTTTATCAGGTGGTGGAGCCGGCCGCTGATGCACCAGGCAATGACGGACACTGAGTCGGACTACTGGTGCGTGGTTCCGGCAGCCGGGCGCGGTAGCCGTTTTGGTGGGGACGTGCCCAAACAATATGCATTGGTAGCCGGCAAGCCACTAATCCAGTGGACGCTGGAAGCGCTTGCGCTTCATCCACGCATCGCCGGCATCGTCGTCGCACTCGCGGCGACGGATTCGCGCTGGGTCGACCTGGAGTTGCCCGGCGGCAAGCCGCTGTTGCGCGTCGACGGAGGCGGGGAGCGCGCAGATTCCGTCGCGGCGGGTTTGAGGGGTTTGCCGGAATGCGTGACAGATCAGCACTTCGTGCTTGTGCACGATGCGGCGCGACCCTGCGTACTTGCGTCTGACATCGACAAGCTGATTGATCATGGTCGCCCGGCTGGCGGTGCGTTGCTGGCAGCACCCATGCGCGACACGCTCAAGCGCGCCGATGCGCACGGGCGCATCATGATGACGGAGCCGCGCGATGGCCGATGGCGCGCAATGACACCGCAATTTTTTCGGCGCGGAGAACTGCTGTCAGCGCTCGAGGCTGCACTTGTTGCTGGCGATGCAGTCAGCGACGAGGCCATGGCCATGGAACGGGCAGGCTTCAGCCCGCTCCTGGTCGAAGGCAGCGAAGACAACATCAAGGTGACCACGCCTGCGGACCTGGCATTGGCGGGGTATCTTTTAGGCCGGGAACAGAGCATCGGGAATGGTTGAAAAGCCTTGTGTTGCAGATTCCATTTTCTTCATGGCATCGCTGGAACAAGACTCCAAACCAGATCCGTTGCCTGCACCCAGCATGTAATCTAAGCATTCCTCATTCCTCATTCCCCATTCCCGGCTCTTCCCCCATGCGTATTGGTCAAGGTTTCGACGTTCATGCATTCGGCCCAGGCAACCATGTGGTTCTGGGTGGCGTGACGATTGCGCACTCGCAGGGACTGGTCGCGCATTCGGATGGAGATGTCGTGATCCATGCGCTTTGCGATGCGATCCTCGGGGCGATGGCTCTGGGTGACATCGGGCGCCACTTTCCGCCAACGGATGCGCGATGGAAGGATGTCAGCAGCAGGCATTTTCTCCTGCATTGCGCGGCGTTGATGATCGAGAACGGTTTTCTGCTGGCGAACGCCGATATCACGATCATTTGCGAGGCACCGAAGATCGGTCCGTACGCCGATGCGATGCGGGTAAATCTTGCGGCCGACCTGGGCTGCGCGCATGCGGATGTGAATATCAAGGCCACCACGACGGAGAAGCTGGGCTTCACGGGGCGGGGCGAGGGAATCGGTGCCATGGCAGTGGTTTTGCTCATGCGCCGTGGCAAGTCGGCGCTCGAGACACCGGATGATCCGGACTTGCGCAAGCTTGTCGCACGGCTGCATCTGGATACCGCCGAATGATCACACCGGCCTATGCCCATGGCGGCCCTCCGCTGCAGGGGTTTTTGCGCGCGACCGCCGAGGATTTCGAAGTAGAGGAGGTTCTTGGTTTCGAGCCGGATGGCACGGGCGAGCACGTCTTTGTGCTGGTCGAAAAGCGACACGCGAACACCGAATGGGTGGCCGGCCAGCTGGCGCGTGCTGCGGCCGTGCAGCCCCGATCGGTGAGCTTCTCGGGAATGAAGGATCGCCACGCGGTGACGCGGCAGATGTTTTCGGTACAGCTGCCTGGCCGAGAGGGGCCGGACTGGACCAAGCTGGACATTGAAGGCGTCAAGGTACTTTCAGCAAGCCGGCATTCGCGCAAGCTCAAGCGCGGTGTGCATCGGGAAAACAGGTTTCGTATTCGACTCACACGTCTCGAAGGAAATCGTGCCGCCGCTGAAGAATGTCTTGGCCGGATTGCGTCCCATGGCGTACCCAACTATTTCGGCGAGCAACGCTTTGGCCGAGAAGGCGGAAACCTGACCAGCGCGAGGGTGCTCTTTGCCGGCGGGCGCATGGGTCGGAGCCAGCGTGGTTTCGCGTTGTCGGCGGCACGTTCGCATGTTTTCAATTGCGTGCTCTCGGACAGGGTGGGCGGGCGCTCCTGGAACCAGGCCCTGGAAGGTGAAGTGTGGATGCTGGGCGGCACTCATTCGATCTTCGGGCCGCAGCCGCTTGACGACGAATTGCTGCGGCGCATGAACCGCTT
This sequence comes from Dokdonella sp., assembly GCF_049593775.1. Classification (GTDB taxonomy): domain Bacteria; phylum Pseudomonadota; class Gammaproteobacteria; order Xanthomonadales; family Rhodanobacteraceae; genus Dokdonella. The sequence continues at coordinate 2,547 of NZ_JBAWHJ010000360.1, forward strand.
CGACATTGACCCGACCGGCCCACTCTGGGGGCGGGGCGAATTGCGCAGTTCTGGCAAGGTAGCCGAAATTGAAACTGGAATTGCCCTTGATTCGGGCTTTTCCGCAGGTCTCGAGGCTGCCGACTTGCGACAGGAGCGGCGGTCATTGCGTGTCATGCCTGCCGGGTTCAGTGCCAAATGGGAATCCGGAGATTCACTGCTGCTGGAGTTTTCTCTGCCCTCAGGCTGCTTTGCCACTTCGGTGATTCGCGAAGTCTGTTCCACCAATACGGATTGCAATTGAATCGGCTGCAACTATTGCGCGACACTGTGCGTCTCATCCTGTGGGCAAGCCGCACCTCAGGTGCACCTGCCTTGGTCCAGCCGGACGGCCCGATGGTCGTTCGCAGACATCACCTGGAGGGCGACATGAAACGATTTCTCGTGTTTGGTGCAGTAGCAACTTCTGTTCTGTTTCTATCTGCATGTGCGAGCAGCAACAGTCGATTCGCCAAGGAAGAGGTATTCGAAATTGATCATGAATACGTGGCCGCGGTCAGTCATGCCG
>NZ_JBAWHJ010000361.1:0-5290 GCF_049593775.1 Dokdonella sp.
GCAACGCCGAGAGCAGCAGCAATTTCACGCAGATCATCGTTCTTGCCCTTGTAGTGAAACGACGAGGTGCGCCCGGCGACCTTGAGATCCTGAATCTTGGCCAGCGCGTTGAGGATTTCTTCGGACATGCCATCGGAAAAATATTCCTGATCATGCCCGGGGCTCAGATCGCTGAAAGGCAGCACCGCGATGGACTTGGTGTTGACGGCTGGCTCCTCTGGTGTCGCTTTCGGCTCCAGGATCGTAGTCAGGCTTCCGGCAAACCGCGTAGCGTCACGTGCCGGCGAAAGCACGAACTTGTCGAAACCCAGATAGAGGACGGCAAGAATCAGCATGGCGATGAACAGGCGATTCAAGCGCTTGCCCGTATGCAGCGCGATGGACTGATTGACGGGAATATCGCTTTCGCACTTGAGTCCCTCCGGCGTCATCTCGAACACCCATGAGAACGCCAATGCCGGCACGAAGCCCAAGCCAAGGACCACGACAATGGCACGCAATACCCAGCCCGGTATGTCGAATGCCGGCAGCAGGGTCTCGGCAACCTGGATGATCATCCAGGCACTAACCAGATAGACGCCGGCCATGCGGATCACATTGCGGCGCTTGAGCTCGTCGAAAAAACTCACGTCATCGGCCCCTTCCCCTATGTGCGCGGTCATGCAACGGCACGCCAATGCACGATTCTACGCTGTGACGCAGGTCTCGGTTGGTATTATGCAGACCTGTCGGAGCGAAGCACCCTGTTGAAGCCCGCGCCCTCGACGGATTGACCAGCCATTCGGCTGTTGAGAACCCCGCAGGAAAAGCCTTCAGGCTCGATGCTCTCTATTCGGGCGGTGGACGAAAGCGTCATGGCTGCTTTCAACAGCCGAATGGCTGGTCAATCAACAACGAAGCGGCAACGCGAGCATAGCGATCGAAGCCCGCGTCATGAATCGGCGATATGTAGGGGAGAGATTCATGTCTGCTGCCCTTGGGCGGGTTGCGAGGAAAGAGCATCATGGCTGAAGCCAACAACGAAGCGGCAACGCAAAGGCAGTGATCGAATCCCGCGTCATTGGTCGGCTCGACATCAACGTCCGACACACTTGCGCAGATCCAGCACAAGATCATCCGCCAGCCCCCAGATCCAGATCAATTGCCGCAATCGCAGCATCGGCACGAGCGAGGATGGGCGGATAGGTCTGCAGAGCGACAATATTCTGTCCGGCCCAGAACTGAAGCTGGTTGGTCAACATCGCGTCATTCCTGATCGAATGAAGCGTGGGGCGGACGTCCAGCTTGCGCAGCAGTGGCAAGCAATCGTCCGTCAGCACTTCACGGTCGCCGCCTTCAAGCTTGTAACAACCGGACCAGAGCGCGGCACTAATCTCCGGCGGGAAATATCCGCGCACGCGCTCACGGTAGGCCGGAGGCGACACGTTGATCAGATCCCAACCCCTGATGTACTGATAGAAATTCCTCACCGCGAGTGCTGCCGAGGCGTCCGTAGGGAAGCCGAGCCGCTCGGATTCCTGATACTTGGCAACCGAGTAGCCGGTCCCCCAGACCTGCGAGGCGTGGAAAAAGTCCACCAGCAGTGCCTCGCAGTCGTCCACGCAATCCTCGCCTTCTGCCAGGAAGCGCAAGCTACTTCGTCCACCGGCAACCACGCGTTCGACGTAGCGGACTTGATATTCAAGCATGCGACGGTTGTTGAAGATCTCGGCGCGCAACTGGATCAGGTCAGATCGCTCCTGGGCTCTTGCCACGCGCTCCTCGTTCCAGTTCGAGACCTGGATACCGAGAAACACGCCGGCCACCAGCAGCACGAACTCGATCCAGATGGCAATCCAGTTTTGCTCCTTCAGGTTTTCCGTGAGACGGCGCAAGATCATGGCGAAGCCCCCAATTCACGGTCAATGGCGGCGATGGCTTCTCTGGCGCTGTCATTCTGGCGCCCGAGGTATTTCACAATCGGAGCGCCGGTGGACGTCCATTGCGTCAGTGTTTGCAGGATATCGGGGTTGGTGCGAATTCTTTCCACCGCACGCGCTGCCTGTTCGATCGGAATGCCGGCCGGACAGTTGTTGTTGAAGGTCTCGACCCCGCCAACGCCCTCATGGCAGGCGGCCCAAATCGCCTTCTGCGCATTTACGGGAATCAGTCCGCGCACCAATGTTCGATAAGCTGGCCGCTCATTCGAAATGGTGTTGATTGCAATATTCTGCGAGTAGTAGGGCTCGACAGCGGAGGCGACGTCTCGAGAACTCGGCAGGCCGATTCGGCGCAATTCGGTATATGTTGTCTGGGTGACGCCGACATCGATCCACTGCGAGGCGTGGAAGAAATCAACCAGCAGACTCCAGCATTGATCGCCGGCGCAAGCCTGGCCTTTTTCCAAAAATGCCAGCGCACGTTCGCCCGCGGCATTCACGCCGGTGTAGTAATTCATCCTGGCGGTCGTGACTTCGACATCTTTTTCGATTTCAGTCCGCAGGTTGCGCAGATGATTTCGCTCAAGCGCGTCGAACGCGCGCGCCTCGTTCCAGTTGGCAGCCTGGATGCCGAGAAATACACCGGCCACCAGAAGCAGGAACTCGATCCAGATGGCGGTCCAGTTTTGTTGTTTCAGATTTTTGGTGAGGCGACGCAGGATCATGGTTCAAGCCTTTCCAGATCACCTTCAAGCTGCTGGCGGAGCACGCGGGAGACTGCCGGCATTGCGCCTTGCCACCGCTCCCAGGTGAAAAGCGATTTGACCAAGCGGTCATCCTTGCAGGCGACATTCACCGGCACCGAAAGCACCAGTTTGCGCGCAGGCCTTGAATAGTCCGAGCCGGCGTAACTCACCTCACGGTCAACGTACGCGCCGACCATGATGGTCGGATTGTCTTGCATACGCTCGTCGAGCGGTATCGTTTCCAGAAACTCCGCCTCGCGCTGGAACACGTCGATCCGGTAGCGCGTATCCGAAAACATCCGTCGCTCCGCCTCCGACTGCTGGGCGAGCAGGCGCTGCGTCTCAGTCATCTCGTGCAGGGCACTTACGCGCATTTTCAGCCCCAGCGTGCCCATCGCCGCGCTCATACCCGCTTCGATCCAGGCTTTGTTTTCCGGCGAATCCTGGCAGGACAACAATGCGTCCAATGCCTTTGAGACGATCGGGAGACTCTGCGCGCTGCCGCGATCGAGCGTATCTAGAATTTCCAGGTTGGCCCTGATCTCGGCGCGATAGCGTTCGACCGCAAGAACATGATCGTGCCGCGCCTCGCGTTCCTCATTCCAGCTCGACACCTGCATGCCGATGAACACGCCGAAGATGACAATCACCAACTCGGTGGCAATCGCGCCCCATTGCTGTTGCCTGAAGCGTTGCAGAAAGCGGCGGAAGATCATGGCATCACTCCGGCAAGCCCAACTTTTCCAGCAGCGCTGCATAGCGCGGGTCGCCAGAGAGCTTGTCCATGATGGGATCGCTCTTGAGGAAGGACAGGCCTCCATCGTTGTACGCGTGAGCGGTATCCAGCCATTCGAATGGCTTGTCGGTGTCGCCACGCCAGGCATAGGCCTCTGCGATCTGGTAGGCGCCGGCAGCGCCGTATGTGCTGACCCCCTCTTCCAGTGCTTGTTGCGATTCGCTCTCGTGACCCAGCGAGTACTCGGCCATGGCGATACCGGCTGGACGATAGATGTTGCCGGCGGTGCGGAACTCCGCCAGGGCCTCCTGCGCATGCCCCTGAATCAACTCGTTCAAGCCAGCAGCGAAGCCCGTATAGATTGAATTGGGACTGATTTCCCTCGCCCGCTGAAACGCCTGGCGAGCCCCAGCATGATCGCCGGTCGCATACAAGGCGCGCCCCAGGTCATTCCATGCTTCGAGCAGGAGCGGGTCGATCACGGTCGCCTTGCGCGCGGCCTCGGCGGCGTCAGCTGAATGCCCCAGCGCCATCAGCAGGCGGTAGTTGCCCACCTGTGCGCCGCTGCTGGCGGTGTTGAGTTGAAGTGCCCTTTCGAAATCCGTGCGTGCACCGTCCCATTCGCGAAAGAAGCTCAATCGAATGATGCCGCGTGCGGCATAAGCATCAGCCAGCTGCGGCGCCTTGGCGACGGCCTGGTCGGCGATGTCCATCGCATGCTGTTTGCTGGCTGGATCCCCGGCGATATCGGCGAGAAAGTATTCCACGAGCGCCAATTCAGCCCGCGGCGCGCCATAGTCGGGATCCAGATCAATCGCGCGCCGAAAGGCGATTGCAGCGCGGTTCAGATCGTCCGGAGTCTGGAGGTTGTAAAACTTCTTGCCGAGCAGGTACTGGTTGTGGGCTTCGGAATTGCTGCTCTGATACGGATTGGACAGCTGCTGGTGTGGCAGCAACTTGACCTTGAGCGCGTCGACTACGGCCGCGGCGATCTCGTCCTGGACCATGAACACATCGGTCAGTTCGCGATCGTAGGTTTGCGACCAGAGATGCGAGCTGTCTGACGCGCGGATCAACTGCGCGGTCACGCGTAGTGTATTCCCAGATTTGCGTACGCTGCCCTCAAGCAAGTGCTCGACATTGAGCGTCCTGGCAATCGTGGCGACATCGACTTCCTTGCCCTTGAACGAGAACGACGAGGTACGCGCTATCACCCGAATCTGCGGGAGTTGCGCAAGCAGGTTGAGCAGTTCTTCGGACAGGCCATCGGAGAAGTACTCCTGATCCTGCTCCTGGCTCATGTCGACGAAGGGCAAGACTGCAATCGAGTTGTCGATAGCCGCAGTAGTTGGCGGTGGCGTCGATGCAACCGATGCACTGGATGCGCTCGATGCGATGGGTGCAGTAGTTCGATCGTGGAAGAACCAGCCTAGCGCCAGCACGGCCAGGATCGCGGCCACGCCGATAACCCGCTTGCTGCCCGCGCGTGACGGATCTGCCTTGATGCCCTCGGGCGTGATGTCGAAGACCCATGCCATTACCAGCACGATCGGCAAACCCAGCGCGACCAGAAGGGTCACCATGCGCGGAGTCCAGGCTGGCAGGTCGAACTGCGGCAGGATAGTGGCCGCCACCTCGATCACCAGCCAGCCGACGACAAGGTAGGCGGCACCAACCTTGAATACCTTGCGGCGCTTGAGTTCGTCGAAGAAACTCACTTCATTGGCTCCTTCCCCTGTGTGGCATTACCAAGCAGCAGCCAGCTGATTCTGGATTCTACGCTGTGCCTGCAATTCGGCTGCGTCACTCTGTATTTTTAGCTGAAACCAATCAAGGCAACGCGTGCAGAGCAATCGATACCCGCGCACTTTTCCGGGCAGTTGTAGGGG
>NZ_JBAWHJ010000362.1:0-5357 GCF_049593775.1 Dokdonella sp.
GATGGGAATTCGGCAAGTAGCCGATCGGCGAAGCCAGCATCGAGGAACTGGTCGATGACCACGTGACGAAAGGGTGCGCGAGGCCTGAATCGGGCTGCGATCTCGTCGCTGCTTGCCAGGACATCAGGGTTGATCAGGGCTTCGGGATTGGCTGTCATGTAGGAGTGGAATCGGATGGAAGCAGGAGTAGTGGAGGCAACTGCGGTATGAATGAAGCATGGCTCACCCGGTCCTGGCCGGGCAGTGCCCGGATTGGATCACGGCACCGCTACGCGCTGGCAGGGGCAGAGTCGCCATTTTCCACGATTGCAGGGGTATTCACACGCATGCGCTCAAGTACACGGAGGATTCCGTTCCGGCTGGAGGCGCGCAGCAGGCTCGGCGCCAACTTGCGCAGGCTGGCTTGATCGAGGGTGTTGATGACTTCGCGAACCTCAAGCAGCAGGCCGGGTTGCATGCTGAATTCGGTCAGGCCGAGGGCGATCAGCATGGCCGTGAAGTTGATGTCGCCTGCAATTTCCCCGCACAAGGTTATCGGTCGATCGGCGCGCTTGCAGACCGCGATGATCTGGGCGATCAAGCGCAGCACCGCAGGGTGTAGCGGGTCGTAGAGGCTGCCGAGTTCATTGTTGTTGCGATCGGCAGCCAGGGTGTACTGGACCAGGTCATTGGTTCCGATCGAGGCGAAGTCGAGCTTGCGAATCAGGCTGGGCAGGGCAATCGCGGCCGCTGGCACTTCGATCATCGCGCCGACTTCAAAGCGGTCGGCAATCTGGTGTCCTTCGGACCGAAGTTGCCTTGCGCATTCATCGACCATTTTCCGGACGGTCACGATCTCCTCGATCGAGCTGACCATGGGCACAAGGATGCGCACCGGCCCATAGTTCGTCGTGCGCAGAATCGCGCGAAGCTGGGTATGCATGAGCTGGGGAGTTCGCAGGGAGAGGCGAACCCCGCGCACTCCGAGGGCGGGATTGGGCTCGTCCTTCAGCACGAGTCCGGCGCTGTCAGCCTTGTCGGCGCCAAGGTCAAGCGTTCGGATCGTGACGGGCAGTCCACCCATGCCGAGTACGAGATCGCGGTAAGCCAGGAACTGCTCCTCCTCACCGGGTGCATCCTTGCGTTGCAGGAACAGGAACTCCGTGCGGTAGAGTCCGATTCCTGCTGCGCCGCAGGCCCGCGCCTGGGCTACTTCGCCAGGAAGTTCGGCGTTGGCTTAGAGCTTGATGACGACGCCGTCTCGGGTGCGCGTATCGACATTGCGCAAGCGCTCGCGGCGCTTTTCGAGCTGGGCGGAATCTCGCTGCCATTGTCGGAAGCTGGCCAGATCCTGCGCCGTCGGGTGGACGATGACCTGGCCGCTGTCGCCATTGATCAGCAGCAGGTCGCCATCCTGCAGATGAGAGAGCGCTTCATGCGACCCCACGATCATGGGCAGGCGCAATGAGCGGGAGAGGATCGCGCTGTGGGACAGCGTGCTGCCGGCTGTCAGTACGAAGCCGAGTGCACCATGCTCCGCCAGTTGCACCATTTCCGAGGGCGCAACGCTGTCGCTGACAAGAATTTCGCCGACGCGCGATGCAAGCTTGCGTTCCTCGACGCTGGATTCGCGATTGAGGGCACCTTCGACTCGGCCGATGACGTGCTCGATGTCCTCCCTGCGACTGCGCAGGTAGGGATCATCCATCGCCTCGAACACTGCGACGAGGCTGTCGCGCTGCATCTTTAGCGCGGCGCTGGCATGGTATCGGCCTTTGCGGATCAGGTCGTGCAAGCCCTCGATGAATACGGGATCCTCGAGAATCAGGCTGTGCGCATCAATGAATTCGGCGACTTCCCGGGCCAGCGGACCTTCGAGTTTGTCGCGAAGTACGTGCAGTTCCGTTCTGGCAATCGAAAGCGCTTCATCGATGCGCTCAATTTCCTCGTCGACCTCGGTCGACTCCAGGCGCGATTCGTCAACGAGGTAGCGACTGGGTTGCTCAAGGCGTGCGCGTCCGAGCGCCATTCCGCGCGATGCACCATTGCCTTCGAGTATTTGTCGCACGCCTTTTCCTTCTCCCTAGCAGACTTTTGAAATTCTACTCAGTTGGCACGATAGCGCAGCAGAATGTGCCTCAAAATGCTCATTTACCGCATGCAAACCGCGCTTTTCGGCCCGTTTCGCCTTGTCTCTCGTTCGCCTGAGCGAATTTCAACAGCCTGCCATTTACCGGATGCTCCTGGCCACAGCGCTCCGGCTGCAAAGCTCGCACTGGAGCGAGTGCTATTGGCCTTCGTCGAATTTGCGTTCGAACAGATCAACCAGGGCGGCCATGGCGGCTTCCTCGTCAGGGCCGTCTACGCGCAGGGTGAGCACGGCGCCGAGCCCGGCGGCAAGCATCATGACCCCCATGATGCTTTTTGCGTTCACTTCCTTGCCGCGGTAGCCCATGAAGATCGTCGACTGAAATCCGTGCAGGGTCTGCACGAGTTTTGCCGAGGCGCGTGCATGCAGGCCCAGTTTGTTGCTGATGGTGATTTCGCGCTCAAGCATGATCGATGAATATTCCTCCGCGTCCGCCGCTTGCCGCAGTCTGCGCGAGTTCGTCCAGTGGTTGTTCGGGATAGTTCAATACACGCAACAGCATCGGAAGATTCAACCCCGATACGCAATGCATGTTCAAACCCAGGGCTGGCAGGCGCTGGGCGACATTGCATGGCGTTGCGCCGTACAGATCGGTGAGTACGAGAACACCTTCGCCGGCGTCGAGTTCTCGCGCGTGCCGGGCTGCCTCGGTAAGCATGCAATCCGGGTCCGCACTCGAACCTACTTCGATGACATCGAGTGGCAGCGTCAATTTGCCCAGCACGTGGCGCGCAGCGCTGACCAGGGCCGCGCCCATGGCTTCGTGGGTCAAGAGGAGTACGCCGACGCTCATGCCTGGAAATTCCCGCAGCGCGAAACGCGCCTGATCAACTGCATGTCAGGGTACCCGACTCCGTGCTTCGGCGGGCGATCGACCGGTTCACTCATGCCTATTCCAGTTCACGGTGATAACTCAGCACTTGCGTAAAGGATTCGCGGAAATGTTCTGCCAGGCGTTCGACGAGGTTGACCGAACGATGGCGGCCGCCGGTACAACCGATGCAGATGGTCACGTAGCTGCGTCCCTCGTCCTTGAACCGGGATAGCCAGGTATCGAGGAAACCCTGCAGATGCTCGCGGAACAGGACGACATCCGGCTGGCTATCCAGCCATTCGCGAACGGGTGCGTCACGACCGGACAGCGGACGCAACTGCGGATTCCAGTGCGGATTGGGCAGGCAGCGGGCATCAAAGACGAAATCCGCATCGGGTGGCACGCCGTGCTTGTAGGCGAAGGACTCGAACAGAAGTGTCATCGAACCGGTTTTCATTCCCAGTTCGCCGATGACCAGGCGGCGCAACTGGTGCACGTTGAGTTCGCTGGTATCGATTACGCGGTCGGCAATGGCGGCGACCTGGCGCATCAGCTTGCGCTCCAGCGCGATTGCATCGGCGAGGCCGAGCTGGTCACCGGAAAGCGGATGGCGCCTGCGCGTTTCCGAATAGCGCTTGATCAGCACTTCGTCGCGCGTATCCAGGAATACCAGTTCGTAGGCAATGCCGACTTCGGCAAGCCCGGCAAGAATTCCCGGTAGCCGATTCAGGTCATCAGCGCGGTTGCGCACGTCAACGCCGACGGCAAGGCGCGGGTGCATGTCCTTGGCGTCTTCGGATACCGCGCGCACGAATGCCGGCATCAGGGCGCTGGGCAGGTTGTCGACGCAGTAGTAGTCGAGATCCTCAAGCGTGCGCAGTGCGACCGATTTCCCGGAGCCGGACAGGCCGCTGACGACGATCAGGCGAATCTTGGCGGCGTTGGAGGATGGGCTGCTCATCGTTTCACCACGGGGGCAGGCGGCGCAACTGATGCGCCTGACGGTCGACAAAGGTCTGGGCCGGGTCGAGTCCTTTCGACTTCAGCATGTGGCTGCGCACGGCGGCCTCGGCGAGCACAGCGATGTTGCGACCGGAGGCGACAGGGATGACGATCTGCGGAATCGGTACGTCCAGCACCTCGCGATATCCGACATCGCCATACAGGCGTTTCATCTCGTCATCGGCGCCGTTTTGAGTCATGGGTTGCAGGTGCACGATAAGACGCAGGTATTTCGAGGGCTTGACGGCGGTGTGTCCGAACATCTCGCGCACGTTGAGCACGCCAAGGCCACGCACTTCGAGCAGGTCACGAAGCATTTCCGGACACGTGCCATCGATGACATCGGGCGCGATCAGGGTGAACTCGGGCGCATCGTCGGCGACCAGGCGATGGCCGCGCGTGATCAGTTCCAGGGCCAGCTCGCTCTTGCCGGTACCACTTTCCCCGGTGATCAGCACGCCGATCGAATTGACCTCCATGAGAACGCCATGCAGGGTGATCTGGCGGGCCAGTCCGCGAGCAAGGTGGTACTGCAAATAGGTGAGCAGCTCGTGGCCGCGCTTGGGGCTTATCCACAGCGGCGTCTGTGATTCCTCGGCGGCATCGCGCAGATCGCCCGGAATCGCCTGATCCTTGGTCACGATCAGGGCGATCGAGCGATACGCCATGATCTTCTCGATGGTCTCCCAGCGCTGCCGCGAATCGAGTCCGTCGAGGTAGGACAGTTCCTCGGTGCCTATGATTTGCACCTTGTTCGGGTAGATGATGTTCAGGTACCCGATCTGCGAGGGGCGCCGGGATTTCTTGTCGCCAGGCTCGATGGCACGGCCTTCGCCGCGCAACCCCGCGACCCAGCGCAGTTGCATGCGCTCGCCGACAGCGTCGTAGAGTTGGCGCGAAGTCAGTCTGTCCATGCGGATTCCCTGAGTCTGTTGCCCGCGAATTCTGCCATTTCCGTGATCATCACGCTGCCATTGTCCGCTTGGCGCAGAGCGGTGGTGAGTTGGTCGTTGGAGAACATCTCGGCCAGTTCGGCCAGCAGGTGAAGGTGCTGGTCGGTGAAATGCGCAGGAACGATCAGCCCGGCGATGAGATCGACCGGCTCGGCGTCCACCGCACCAAAATCGACAGGCATTTGCAGCTTGATGAATACGGCACGCGCTTTTTCGATTCCGGGGATGCGGCCATGCGGTATGGCCACTCCACGGCCAAGCCCGGTTGAACCAAGTCGCTCGCGAGCCAGCAGGGCTTCACGGATATCGCTGCCATTGCCGCTGTCGTCTGCCAGCAGTGAAGAAATTTCCGCGAGCAGCTCGGTTTTGTCAGCGACGACAAGATCCGTTCGCACGCGCTCCGATGTCAGGAGATCCAGAAATGGCATGCGCGGGTACGAAGTCGGGAGCGGGGATGTGC
>NZ_JBAWHJ010000363.1:0-4191 GCF_049593775.1 Dokdonella sp.
TGGCCATGAAACTGATTACCGCCATCGTGCGGCCCTTCAAGCTCGACGAAGTCCGCGAAGCATTGTCCAGCGCCGGCGTATCCGGCATCACCGTTACCGAGGTCAAGGGATTCGGACGCCAGAAGGGACATACCGAGCTCTATCGCGGCGCCGAATACATCGTCGATTTCCTGCCCAAGGTGAAGATCGAAACCGTGGTTCTCGATGACCGCGTGGAAGCCGTCATCGAGGCGATCCAGGGCGTCGCCGGAACCGGCAAGACGGGTGACGGAAAGATCTTCGTCTCTCCCATCGAACAGGCCATACGCATCCGCACCGGAGAAATCGGCGCCGACGCCCTCTGACCCCAGCTTGCGAGGACATCATGAAAACCATTTCAAACACATTACGTGGACTGCGGTTCTCCGGCATCGCCGGTGCCCTGTGCGGACTGCTTCTTCTGGTGCTGGCCTTTCCGGCTCTTGCCCAGGAAGCGCCGGCAGTCGTTCCAATCGTCGACAAGGGCGATGTCGCCTGGATGCTCACGTCGACCCTGCTCGTGTTGCTGATGACCGTGCCCGGACTCGCCCTGTTCTACGGCGGCATGGTGCGCTCGAAAAACGTGCTTTCCGTGCTGATCCAGGTGATGGTGGTCTTTTCTCTGCTGGTATTGCTGTGGGCGGTATTCGGCTACAGCCTGACCTTCGTTGGCGGCAACGCGGTGATCGGTTCGTTCGACAAGATATTCCTGAGTGGCGTGACTGTGGATTCACTCGCTGACACCTTTACCGAAAACGTCAAGTTGCCGGAGTATGTATTCATTGCATTCCAGGCAACCTTCGCAGGCATCACCGGCGCGCTGATCGTCGGCGCGTTTGCCGAACGCATCAAGTTCTCTGCGTTGATCCTGTTCTCGGTGCTCTGGTTCACCTTCGGCTACATTCCCATTGCACACATGGTCTGGGGCGCCGGGGGTTACCTGCTCGATCTCGGCGCGCTCGATTTTGCCGGTGGTACCGTCGTGCATATCAATGCCGGTGTAGCGGGTCTGATCGGCGCGTACTTCGTCGGCAAGCGACTCGGCTTTGGCCGCGAGGCGATCAAGCCGCATAACGTGACCATGACCTTCGTTGGCGCAGCCCTGCTCTGGGTCGGCTGGTTCGGATTCAATGCCGGTTCCAATCTCGAGTCCAACGCTGGCGCTGCGCTGGCCTTCATCAACACGCTGTTCGCTACCGCTGCGGCCATCGTGGCCTGGGCCATCACTGAAGGGATGACCAAGGGCAAGCCTTCTGCGCTCGGTGTCGCATCGGGTGCGGTCGCGGGACTGGTGGGAATCACCCCGGCCGCGGGCCTGGTCGGGCCGATCGGCGCCATCGCCATTGGAGCAGTTGCAGGCGTGGTGTGCGTTTGGGGAGTGACCGGCCTGAAGAAACTGCTGCGCGCAGACGACAGCCTGGATGTATTTGGCGTGCACGGCATCGGAGGCATCGTCGGCGCATTGCTGACGGGCGTGTTTCACGCCCCGTCGCTGGGCGGCGGAGGTGGCGAGGACTACTCAATCGTCAGCCAGGTCGGAATCCAGGCGTTGGCCGTTGGTATCACGATCGTCTGGATCGGCGCCGTATCGGTTGTTTCCTTCGGAATCGCCAAACTCGTGTTTGGTCTGCGCGTCAGCGAAGAAGACGAACGCGAAGGGCTCGATATCACCTGTCACGGTGAGACTGCTTACGAAACCTGATTGGCACATGCCTTTGGGGTGGCTTCAGCGGCGTTGCGACGTGCAGATGCGGAACAGCGTCGCTGAAGCCAATTCTCCAACCAGGCCGATGACAGCATCACGCCATTCAGAGGTTGCGAAGGGCGGCTACGCGGGCACTTGCGCGTCAGAAGTGCGCCATTGCCTGGCGAATTCGACCAGTTGTGGGAAGAAGCGGGCGAAAGCCTGTTCATGCTCAACCTCAAGACGCGAAATCTCGAGTAGTCCGTTGGCCAGGGGATTGGCCCGCTTCAGCCGCGCTCCCACGCCAACGAGCACTTCGCTGATCATGTCCCGGCGCGCATACGCGGCAGGCAAGCGACGAGCATGCAGGTAGCGGGTGAAGCGCTGCAGAGACTCAGGAAGCTCTGCGGTCCTCGACTCGAGCAGGACCAGCAAGTCGTCGCTGAAAATGGCCAATGGAACATCCGACCATTGATCGAATTCGTGCGCCAGCAGATGATCGAACCAGATGTCGATGAGGATCCCGGCATAGCGCCGATACGGAGGTTCGTACATCTGGCGCAAGGCTCGGACCTCGGCATGATCGTCGGTGTACCTGTCGATGGCGCGATGCAGGGCGATGCCGCTGCGGACGCCCGGCTGAAGGCCAGGATCGATGCGTCCACGCACGAAATCCCCCAGCATGCCGCCGAGCCGAAGATCGGGATCCGGGCCGGACAACAAGGCGTGGGCGAGGTGGTTCATGCGAACAGGGAGCCGAAGGCAGCCTTCACGGTATCATGCGCACCATGAACCAGGATCCCAACATGAACGCGCCCGATTCCTTCCCTGCGGAGCCCAGCACTTTTCTGCTGGATGGACCCGTTGGCGCCATCGAAGTCGCGACCGAACCGGCGCACCCCAAATCACATGCAAACGGATGTGGCATCGCGGTGATTTGCCACCCACACCCGCTGCATGGTGGAACCATGCACAACAAGGTGGTCACGATCATCGAACGTTCCGTGCGTGAGCTTGGCTTCGACACCGTTCGTTTCAATTTCCGTGGAATTGGCAAATCGGTTGGCGAGTTTGACGAGGGCGATGGTGAAAGTGACGATCTCGCCGCAATCGTGGAATGGGCGCGCCAGGTGCGCCCCGGAGTCGTGATCTGGCTGGCCGGTTTTTCGTTTGGCAGCTATGTCGCATTGCGCAACGCAAAGTCGCTCGATGCCGACGCCCTGATCACGATTGCTCCACCGGTTGGCCGCTGGAAGTTCGATTCGATCGAGCTGCCTGATTGTCCCTGGCTGGTGGTGCAGGGTGAGGAAGATGAAGTAGTCGACCCCGAACTCGTGTTCGACTGGGTCGGCGCGCTGAGCGTATCGCCACAGCTGGTTCGCATGCCGGAAACCAGTCACTTCTTCCATCGCCGGCTCATGGACTTGCGCGGGGCGATCAAGAACGCCATGCGCGCGCACCTTCCGAAACCCTCCGACCCGGCATGACCGCTGCAGGGTCGAGGCCGAGCGCTCTGTATGCGCAGGGGGTTGCTGATGGCCGCTGGCAGGCCGACCCCGCCCAGCAGGGCGTGCTTGCTGCCTTTGATCGCATGCATGAGGAACTGGCGCGGGTTGAGCCGCCATCATTGTGGGGACGACTGCGCGGGCAGGCACCGCAGTCTCCGAAGGGGCTATACCTGTGGGGCAGTGTTGGTCGCGGCAAGACCTTCCTCATGGATCTGTTCTACGAAAGCCTGCCCGGTGAAGCGAAGACCCGCGTGCACTTTCATCGGTTCATGCAAGGTATCCATGCGGAGCTGCGCACACTGAGCGGCAAGCGCGATCCACTGGTGAGTGTTGCCGAACGCATCGCCGAGTCGACGCGCGTGCTTTGTCTGGACGAGTTCTTCGTGCTCGACATCGGCGATGCGATGATTCTCGGCAATCTGCTCAAGGCGTTGTTCGCACAGGGCGTGGTGCTGGTGACCACCTCGAACACGGATCCGGTCAATCTCTACAAGGACGGTTTGCAACGCGATCGCTTCCTGCCGGCCATCGCCCTGCTGCAAAAGCAATGCGAAATCGTGGAGATGGTCTCGCCCACCGATTGGCGCCTGCGTGCACTCAAGCAGGCTCCGGTCTACCTGGTTCCGCCGGATGCGGCGTCGGAACGTACGATGCTGTCGATCTTCCGGCGGATTGTCGGTGGAAACGAGCGCGAGAATTTCATCCTCAGCATCAACGACAGGCCGTTGCAGGTGCGCCGCGAAGGGGATGGCGCGATCTGGTTCGAGTTCGACGCGATCTGTGATGGCCCACGCGGTGTTGCCGACTATATCGAACTGGCGCGCTCCTATCACACGCTGTTGATTTCGCGTGTTCCCGAATTCACGCCGCAGACCGAGGACTCGGCACAGCGTTTCGTGGAACTTGTCGACGAACTCTACGACCACGGCGTCAAACTGGTGCTGTCGGCCGCGGTACCCATCGTCGAGTTGTACGACGGGC
>NZ_JBAWHJ010000364.1:0-2942 GCF_049593775.1 Dokdonella sp.
AACGCTGTCGAGGCCAGCCTCCCGTACACGCTGACCGACCCGTCGACTACCAGTATTGAAGTCACGATCACGGTGCAGGGCTGCCACGAAGTCGATCCGAAAATCTGCTATCCGCCGCATCCGACCAAGCTTGTCCTGACGCCACCGATGTCGACCAATGCCCCACCCACGGCATTGGCGCAGAAGCTGGCTTCCGGCAGCGCGCTCGGCAGTGCCGTCAATACGCTCGATTCCGATGAAGCCCTGCCGGCCGAGCAGGCCTTCGTGTTCGAAGCGATCGCAATGAGCCCGACCGAACTCCTTGCGCGCTGGACCATGCCGAAGGGGTACTACCTCTATCGTGACAAGAGCAGGGTCATGGTCGCGGACGACAGCGGCATTGAAGTCGGTGCCGCTCAATGGCCGGCCGGTGTTGATCATGTCGACGAGCACTTCGGCAGCGTCGTCGTCTACTACGACCAGGTCGAACTGCCGGTTGCCTTGAAGCGACCGAATGGCGACGCGCAAACCATCGAGCTTGTCGGCGAGTTCCAGGGCTGCAAGGAAGATGGCATCTGCTATCCGGTCCTGCAGCGCACGCTTGAGATTGATCTTGATCAGGCCAGCGCCGAACAGCTCGCCGCGGCCGCAGAGACCTTCGTCGCCGCAGCACCGAGGTCACAAGCGGCAAGCGGTGGCCTGGCCGACAATGACTTGCGTTCGGTTCCGCCCGAAACCAGTGGCATCGGTATCCTCGCTGCATTGCTGTTCGCCCTGTTCGGCGGTGTCGTGCTGAACCTGATGCCGTGCGTGCTACCGGTGCTTTCGCTCAAGGTGATCGGGCTCGCCCAGAGCGGTGAAAGCCAGGCCAAGGCACGCAAGCACGCGCTCTGGTACACGCTCGGCGTGATGGTCTCGTTCGCGATTGTCGGCCTGCTGGTGATCGCACTGCGCGAGGCGGGTCAGGCGCTGGGTTGGGGCTTCCAGCTTCAGCAACCGGGTTTCGTCGCGATTCTTGTCTACGTGCTTCTTGCCGTCGGCTTGAGCCTTTCGGGCGTCTTCACGATCGGGGCCGGCCTCGCCGGTGCCGGGCAGGGTCTGGCTTCCCGTTCCGGACCCGCCGGGGACTTCTTCACCGGCGTACTCGCTTGCGTGGTGGCCAGTCCGTGCACGGCGCCGTTCATGGGGCCGGCCCTGGCGTTCGCGTTTGCTTCATCGTCCATTGTCGCCCTGCTGATATTCCTCGCGCTCGGACTCGGACTGGCACTGCCATTCCTGCTCGTCGGCTTCGTTCCCGCGCTGGCAAAACGCTTGCCGAAACCCGGCGCGTGGATGGAAACCTTCAAACAGGTGCTGGCCTTCCCGATGTATCTGACAGCGGTCTGGCTGGTCTGGGTGCTCGGCAAGCAGCGCGGCGTGGATGCGATCGGACTCGTACTGATCGGCGCGGTCGTGCTGGCTCTCGGACTCTGGTGGCTGGAACGCGCGCGCTGGCGCGCAAAGATTTCCGGTCGCGTCCTGGCCGGCATCGTGCTGCTGGCATCGCTGGTGCCGATCTGGATGATCAGTCATCTGGATCCGCCAGCGAAAATTTCAGTGAGTTCGGATTCGGCCGTGACCTACTCGCGAGACAAGCTGGATGCCTTGCTCGCAGATGGCCGCACCGTCTTCGTCAACATGACCGCCGACTGGTGCGTCACCTGCAAGGCCAATGAAAAGAACGTGCTCGGTGGCGATGGATTCAAGGAATTGCTGGCCGAATCGAATGCGGTCTACATGAAGGGCGACTGGACCAATGTCGACCCCGAGATCACCGCCTTCCTGCAGGAGCACGGCGCTGTGGGTGTACCACTCTATGTCGTCTTCCATGGAAAGGAAGGGCCGGGCGATGTGCTGCCCACCCTGCTTACGGACAGCATTGTCGAAGACGCGCTTTCCACGCGCCAACCCTGATCAGGACGTCCTCCCGATAGCTCGCAGAACGCGAGCTGCCCACCTACGTTGTCGTTGCCGCTATCCTGACCCCATGTTCAACCGAACCAACATCCTGATCGTTGTATTGGCCATCGCCAGTGCCGGATTCGGACTGGCCATGAGTCAGTGGCTGCGCCCTGCCGCGAACACACCCGTCCGTGTGCCGACGGTCGACGTGCTGGATATTGGCGATCTCGTCGATGACACCGCCCTGCCCGATCGAAACGGCAGCATGCGCCAGCTTTCGGAATGGCGCGGCAAACTGATTGTGCTGAATTTCTGGGCTAGTTGGTGCGGGCCGTGCCGAGAGGAAATGCCGATGCTCGATGCGATGCGCACGCAATACGCAAATCGTGATGTCGAAGTCATCGGCATCGCGGCCGAAGAAGCGCCTGCGGCGCTGAGCTTCCTCGAACACAATCCGGTCAGCTATCCGATCCTGATCAATTCCCCGGCTGACGCGGCCGATTTCTCATTGCGGCTGGGCAACACCCAGGGCGTGCTGCCCTACACCGCGCTGATTGACCGGGATGGCAGCATCCTCGCCACGCGCATGGGCAACTTCAGTCAGGCTGCGCTGGAAGAGTGGATTGCGCCGTACTTGTAGAGCCAACTCTCCGCTTCCGGCACGATGAGCGCGTATTCGAAAACTCGTCATTCTCGCGAACGCGGGAGTGACGATCTTCAAGCAAGGCTTGACAGAACACTGCAATGCTCCCTGTCAATTCCGAATGGAGCCAACACAGGAATCACTTCATGTCCACTTCCGCATACGCCGCAGCCACTCCCAAAGCACCGCTCGCACCGTGGACGATCGAACGTCGCGAACCGGGTCCGAACGAAGTACAAATCGAGATCCGCTACTGCGGTGTCTGTCACTCCGACATTCATCAGGCGCGCGACGAATGGGGCCGCGGTATTTTCCCGATGGTGCCGGGCCATGAAATTGTCGGTGAAGTGGGTGCGGTCGGCAGCGCGGTGACCCGGTA
>NZ_JBAWHJ010000365.1:0-13672 GCF_049593775.1 Dokdonella sp.
GAGTTCTGGATGGCTGGACTGATTGCAGCCTCGGCGTTCGTCGTAGACAGCACCTGCACTCTGCTTTCGCGAATGCTCAGTGGCCGACGTTGGTATAGTGCGCACCGCGAACACCTTTACCAATGGCTGGCACGTTCCGGATTCAGCCACAAAGGCGTGGTCGGCCTGTACATGGGCTGGAACTTGCTGGTGGTATTGCCGGTCCTGTACTGGGTCGGTTCGCTGGACGCGCTTTCCGGGAGTTCGGTTGAACCCGCTCGTGGAGGCTATGCCTTGGTCGGCGTCTATGCGCTGGCGGTTCTGGTCTGGGTTTTCGGCAAGCGCTACTGTCTCGGGAAACGACGGGTCAACGGATCGTGATCAATAAACTCATCGCCAAGATCCATCCGCGTCTCGCCGTGGTCGTCCATGATCTGGCGATGGTCTGGCTGACCTGGACCGCGATCACCTCATTTCGATGGTCGTTCGAGTCGGTGCGTCCAGAGCTCGGCTTGTTCGGTCCTGAAGTCTGGCTGGTTCTGGCGGCACAAGGTCTGGTCTTCTGGATAACCGGTTTGTACAAGGGGCTTTGGCGATTCGCCAGCCTGCCTGATCTGTGGAACATCCTGCGTGCGGCGGTCCTCGGCGCACTTGCCATTGCAATCACCCTGTTTCTCTACAATCGCCTGGCCACCG
The DNA here is from genome assembly GCF_049593775.1 of Dokdonella sp. Lineage (GTDB taxonomy): Bacteria > Pseudomonadota > Gammaproteobacteria > Xanthomonadales > Rhodanobacteraceae > Dokdonella. Next base: position 676 of record NZ_JBAWHJ010000365.1, read on the forward strand.
TGCCGCGTACGGTGCTGCTCGTGTATTCACCGGTTCTGGCGGTCTTGCTGGGGCTGCCCAGGCTTGCCTATCGCTACTGGAAGGACAGCCGACTGGATTTCCTCTCGCGCTCTCCTGCGATGCGAGTCCTGGTTCTGGGCGCTGGGCGGGCGGGCGACACTCTTGTACGCGGCCTGGTGCGGGAAAATCGGTATCGGCTGGTTGGCATTCTCGACGACAACCATCAGATCCGCGGCGCGCGTATCCACGGTGTGCCGGTCCTTGGCAACCTGGAACAACTGCCTGACCTTTCACGCGAGACAGCCGCGCAGATGCTGCTTATCGCCATGCCATCGGCGACCAGCTTGCAGATGCAGCGCGTGGTGGGTCTTTGCGAGCAGACCGGATTGCCATTCAGGACCATGCCGCGTCTGGCTGACGTGGTCGCGGGGCGTTCGAGTTTCGGCGAACTGAAGGAGGTCGCTATCGAGGACCTGCTGGGGCGTGAACAGGTGCAGCTCGACTGGACATCGATCCGTACCGGCATTTCGGGCAAGCGCGTACTCGTTACCGGCGGCGGTGGTTCGATCGGCTCGGAACTTTGCCGCCAGGTTGCCCGGCTAGGCGCATCCGCGCTGACCATTCTCGAAATATCCGAATACAACCTTTACCGAATCGAGCAGGAACTGCGCAGGGAGTTTCCCGACCTTCTGCTGGATGCCCGTATCGGCGATTGCGGTGACCTGCCGGGCTGCGAACGCGTATTTGCCATGGCCAGGCCACAGGTGGTGTTTCATGCCGCGGCCTACAAGCATGTTCCGCTGCTTCAGGATCAGCTTCGCGAAGCGTTTCGCAACAACGTCATGGGAACACTCGCCGTCGCTCAGGCCGCCGATCGCCACGGAGTCGAGTGCTTCGTTCTCATTTCCACCGACAAGGCGGTCAACCCGAGCAGCATCATGGGTGCGTGCAAACGTGCCGCAGAGATCTATTGCCAGAATTTTGCGGCCCAATCGCAAACTCGTTTCATAACCGTCCGCTTCGGAAACGTACTGGATTCAGCAGGCTCGGTGGTTCCCCTGTTTCGCGAACAGATTCGAAAGGGTGGCCCCGTGACCGTGACCCATCCGGAGATCACGCGATATTTCATGACCATTCCGGAAGCCTGTCAGCTGATCCTGCAGGCAGGCGTGCTGGGCAAGGGCGGTGAGATTTTTGCTTTGGACATGGGCGAGCCGGTCAAGATTTCCTACCTCGCCGAGCAGATGGTCCTGCTGGCCGGCAAGCAGCCAGGTCGCGATATCGAGATCGTCTACACCGGTTTGCGGCCGGGTGAAAAATTGTTTGAGGAGTTGTTTCATCCTCTAGAGAATTACCAGGCAACAACCCATGCAAAGATCTATCTGGCGCAACCACGTCTGATGGCATGGAGCCTGCTGGCCATGCAAATGCAGCAGGCCGAACTGGCCGTTCGTGAATTTGATGAAGTACAGCTTCGTCGAATCCTCGATCAGTTGTTGCCGGAGTTCCAGACACGTGATGCCGAAAATTCCGGTGACGTCATTCCTTTCGTGGCGCGCCCTTCCTGATTCCAGCTTTGGAGATTGCATCGATGACTTCTGGGCGGTTGCGTAAAGTAGTGTTTCCGGTAGCCGGGTTGGGTACACGATTCCTGCCGGCGACAAAGGTCGTCGCCAAGGAGATGCTGCCAGTGCTGGATCGGCCGCTGATCCAATACGCAGTCGACGAAGCGGTGGATGCCGGAGCGGACACGCTGATTTTCGTGACCAACCGCTACAAGCATGCGATTGCCGACTATTTCGACAAGGCCTATGAGCTTGAGAGCAAGCTGGCCAAATCAGGCAAGAATGACCTGCTAGCTCTGGTCCAGGGAACCTTGCCAAAGCATGTTCGCTGCGTCTTTGTCACCCAGCCCGAAGCGCTGGGTCTGGGGCATGCCGTGTTGTGTGCCAAACCCGTCGTTGGTGATGAGCCGTTCGGTGTGATCCTTGCCGACGACCTGATCTGGAACGGCAATCCGGGGTCGGGACGGCCCGGTGCACTCCGCCAGATGTCGGAGGTCGCGGCGCGCGAGTCCGCCGGAGTTCTGGCGGTCGAGGAGGTCCCGCGCGAAGACACGCGAAAATACGGGATCGTCGATTCCGAGGCGATTTCCGAGCGCGTTGCTCGGATCCGCAAGATGGTCGAGAAACCCGAGCCCGATGTTGCGCCGTCCAATCTGGCAATCGTTGGTCGCTATGTACTTCCCTCAGACATTTTCAGTCTGCTTGAGCAGACATCGCCGGGTGCCGGTGGTGAAATCCAGTTGACCGATGCCATTGAGGCCTTGCTGCAGAAGCAGTCCGTACTGGCCTATCGGGTCGAGGGAACCCGCTTCGATTGCGGCAACAAGCTCGGTCTGGTCAAGGCGACCCTGCACATGGCCTTGCAGGATCCACAGATAGGCCAGGAGACGCTCAAGCTGCTAAGGAGTCTGGAACAATGAGTACTCTACTGGCTACATTGATGCTGGCTGCGATGTCCGCGATGGGCGTTGAGCAATCTGCCGTGCAGGCATTCGATCAATTGAAGCCGCTCGCTGGAAAATGGCAAGGTCAAACGGACGGCGGGCACACCATCAGGATCGACTATGCCCTGACATCCCGGGATTCGGTGTTCGTGGAATCCTGGCAGCCCGGCACTTCTGCTGCAACGCTCTCAATCATTCACCGGGATGGCGATCGTCTGCTGGCAACGCATTATTGCGGCCAGGGCAATCAGCCCCGCCTTGCACTTCAGCACGCTGAGGAAAACAGACTCGCGTTCGAGTTCGTTGATGCGACCAATCTCGCGACCGCGACAGCCTCCCATTTGCATCGGCTCGAATTCATCGTCAAATCGGACGGTAGCCTCGAACGAATCGAGACCTATCGCAGCGGTGACGAGGAAGAAGTCAGTCGGGTGGAGTTGCGTCGATTGAACGATGAGTCCGGGGCAGGAAGCCGTGGACCTTAGCTACATACTCAATCATCTGGGAGAGAGCAGGGAGGACTATCACGGAGCGGTTGTCCCTCCTCTCGTGCAATCCGCCATATTCGCGTTTCCCAGCGTTGCCGCCATGCGCGAGGGATTCTCCGACGAGTATTCGCAACATCTCTATACGCGCGGCAACAACCCGACTGTCGCCATCCTGCGCCAGAAGGTCGCTGCGCTTGAGGGCTCGGAAGACTGCCTTGCGTTCGGCAGCGGTGCTGCAGCAGTCGCAGCGGCTGTTCTGCCTAGCGTGCGCGCTGGCGATCATGTCGTGTGCGTGGCGAAACCATACAGCTGGACGCGATCACTCTTGCGTGACCTGCTGCCTCGATTCTCGGTCCGCACGACCTTTGTCGACGGCACGGATGTCGCCAACTTCCAGGCGGCAATGACCAGCGACACTCGATTGATCGTGCTGGAAAGCCCCAACTCGATGACGTTCGAGCAGCAGGACCTTCGGGCAATTGCCGCGATGGCGAGGGAGCGCGGTATTCGTACCCTGTGCGACAACAGCTTTGCCACGCCGCTCAACCAGTCGCCCATTGCACTCGGTATCGACATGGTCGTGCATTCGGCAACGAAGTACCTCAACGGGCATGGCGATGTGGTTGCCGGCATGTTGTGTGGCAGTCGCGCCTTGCTCGAAGAGGTGTTCAAGAGTCCGTACATGACCTTCGGCGCGATCATGTCTCCGCATGATGCCTGGTTGCTGATCCGTGGAATGCGCACGCTCGCAGTGCGCATGGAGCGAATCGCGGCGACGACGGCCAAGGTGCTCGCATTCGTCGAGGCGCATCCGAAGATTCGTCGTGTCCATCATCCGCATGCCACCGAATACCCGCAATCCGACCTCACTCGATCGCAGTTGTCCGGAGCCAGCGGTTTGCTGAGCATCGATCTCGACACCAATGACTGCGTAGCCGTCGAGCGCTTCTGCAATGCGCTCCAGCGCTTCCTCATGACAGTCTCCTGGGGCGGTTACGAATCACTGGCGTTTCCGGTGTGTGCGGTTTTCCCGCCTGGTTCCGAAATGCGGCCGAGTTCGGGTGTTCCGCTCAGCCTGGTCCGTCTGTCTCTGGGGCTAGAAGAACCCGAGGTGCTGATCGACGATCTTTCTCAGGCGCTCGACAAGATCTGAGTTGCCTCAAGCCGGAGTGCTCGGCAAAGACCATCGCGATTGCGCCCGGCGGTTTGCCCGGAAAGGTTCGGAGCAGATGCGCAACTCTCAAGACCAGTGCGCCAACGAATCACGGCATGAACGGTCACTCGGGTCATCGCATGCCAGAGCTGGTGCTCACGCTTGGGCACGTTTGCCTGTATGAGATCATGCGGCGTATTGCCTTGCCTGCCTCCGCGTATGCTGAAGTAGACTCGATCAGGCATATCAAACAGGAATTACGATGCCCAGCTTTCAGCCACCGCATGTCTTGCTGCTTGGTCCCGGACCGTCACCGGTTCCACAGCGCGTACTCGAGGCACTGGCACGACCAACGATAGGTCATCTTGATCCCCGATTCGTCGGCATGATGGAAGAGACCAAATCGTTCCTGCGCGATGCCATGCAGACCTCAAATCCCATGACGATGCCGATATCGGCACCCGGTTCGGCGGGAATGGAAGCGGCGTTCGTCAATCTGGTCGAGCCTGGGGACAAGGTCGTTGTTTGCCAGAACGGCGTGTTCGGCGGGCGCATGCGCGAAAACGTCGTGCGCATTGGTGCCGAACCCATCATGGTCAATGATGCATTCGGTACGCCGATCGATCTGGAAAAAGTCGAAGCGGCGATGAAAGCCAACCCGGGAGTCAAGGCATTGGCTTTCGTGCATGCCGAAACTTCGACCGGCGTCGAGTCCGATGCTCGCTCCCTGTGCAGACTTGCCACTGAACACGGTGCATTGAGTATCGTAGATGCGGTGACCAGTCTTGGAGGAATTCCGGTACTGGCGGATGAATGGGGTGCTGACGCGATCTATTCGGGTTCGCAGAAGTGCCTGTCGGCACCGCCGGGCTTGTCTCCGATGACATTCAGCGATCGTGCCGTGGAGACACAGAAAGCGCGAAAGACTCCGGTCCAGAGCTGGTTTCTTGATCTCGGCCTGTTGATGGGCTACTGGGAGGGCAGTGGAGCGCGTGCCTACCACCATACCGCGCCCATCAACATGCTGTATGGCCTGCATGAAGCGCTGCTGATGCTGAGCGAGGAAGGGCTTGAAGCGGCATTTGCCCGGCATCGCAACAATCACCTGAGATTCAAGCGCGGGCTGGAGAGCATCGACCTGAGTCTCCTGGTGGCCGAAGCATCGCGACTGCCCCAGATGAATGCGGTTGTCGTGCCGGAGGGTGTCAGTGAATCCGCTGTGCGCAGTCGGCTGCTCGAGGAGTTTTCGATCGAGATAGGGGCGGGCCTGGGTGAATTGGCAGGCAAGATCTGGCGGATTGGATTGATGGGGGCCGGCAGCACCGAAGCAAATGTTGATCGCGTACTTGAGGCCCTGGCGATATGTCTGGATCGCAAGCCGGCCTGATCACGGTCAGAATCGTGTGCTCGGTACCTCGCGAAACCAGCCTGTCTCCGCCATGATCTACAGGATGTAAGATCCACAACATGAGCACTCCGGTTTCTGCCCAGCCTTCTGAAGACTCCGTTCCAGCGCGAAAATTGGTCGTTGCGATCTCCTCACGGGCGTTGTTTGACCTGGGCGACAGTCACGAACTGTTCGAGCGCCAGGGGCTGGATGCCTACGCGCGCTATCAGATTGCTCACGAAGATGAATTGCTGGCTCCAGGCATCGCGTTTCCGCTCGTGCAGAAACTGTTGCGCCTGAATGCCATGGCACCGGAAGCACCCAGGGTCGAAGTGATTCTGCTTTCGAGAAACTCGGCGGATACCGGCCTGCGCATATTCAACGCCATTGAGCACTACGGGCTGGATATCATCCGTGCTGCCTTCACCAACGGAGCCCCGACGGCCGCCTACGCGCATCCGTTCGGAGCCAACCTGTTTCTTTCAGCGAACGTCGACGACGTGCGGCGGGCATTGACGGCGGGCGTGGCGGCAGCGACGATCCTGCCCTCGAAGGCTCCTGAACTGCCGTCCGAGCAACTTCGTATCGCATTCGATGGAGACGCGGTGATTTTCGGCGACGACTCCGAGCGCGTCTCCCGGGATGAAGGATTGGAAGCGTTTCATCGCAATGAAACCCAGCGTGTCAACGAGCCTCTCGCTGTCGGTCCGTTTCGCAGCTTCCTGGAATTGCTGCACAGCATCCAGGCCGCGTTTCCGATCGAGAATTCCCCCATACGCACGGCGCTGGTCACGGCGCGTTCTGCACCCGCGCACAAGCGCGTAATCCTCACCCTGCGCAACTGGGGTGTGCGACTGGACGAAGCACTCTTTCTCGGAGGCCGTTCGAAAGGCCCGTTTCTGGAGGCATTCGGCGCGGATATCTTCTTCGACGACTCCATGCTCAACGTCGATTCAGCGCGACAACATGTTGCAACGGGCCATGTCCCGCATGGCGTGCACAACAGCCCGGATCAATAGGATATTGCTGCGATGAACGACATCGATGATTTCATCGTCGTGAATGAGGCGGACCGTGGGCCGTCATTTGCGGCCGATGTGTTCCTGCGAAAGTACAGGCTTCCGGTGCCTGAGTTCCCGCATCACGTGCTCGCCTGGTTTCGCGAGGGTGATGGGCGATTTTCGGTAGCCTGCTATATCCACTTTACCGATTGTGGTGACATCCTCCTTGGTGGCGGGGCTTGCACGGATGATCGTGTGCTGCGTCGAATGAGCCGCGAGCAGCGTGATTGCATCCGCGCATCCGGCGGGCTCTACCTGCATACCCTGAAGTGGGCGTTGCGCCATTTCGGCGCGCGTTATTCGGCGGTTTTCGGCTACTGCGGCGATGCCCTGGCGGAGCGGGTGGATCGGGCAGCCGGTTTCGAATCAACCCGACATGATCACTTGCTTGTCTACTGGACCCGGGAAGTCGATCAGGCACTGCGCAAGCAGATGGTCGCCAAGGCAAATTCCTTCATACCGTTTTAGTGAGTTCGATCATGCAGAGTGGAGAACACTTCGATGCGCGCGAGATACTTCCTCCGGCGCTACACGGATTCATCACGATTTCCGAGGTCGATCATTCACAATTTCTGATTTCCGATTTGTTCCAGCGCAAATTTGGTCATCCACCACCTGAGTCACCCAGGCACCTGATCGGCTTGTACAGGGACGCCGTGGGTGGCATTCATCTGGCCGGCTACTCGCACATGATGCCTTTTGGTGATGTTTATCTCTCTGGCGGCTCCTGCACCAATGGCGATACGGCCCGACGCATGACCGATGCGCAACGAAATGCGCTACGCGATGCCGGCGGCATGTGGTTTCATCTTCTGAAATATGCGTTTCGGAAATACGCTGATTGCTGCGATGCATTCTTTGGTCATTGCGGCGACCCAAGAGCGCTTGAGGTCGCGTTGGCAGCCGGATTCATCAAGACCGAACACCAGCATGTCATCGTCAACTGGCACAAACCCCTGCACCCGAACATCCAGCGAGCTCTGGTGGCCAAGGTGCACGCGCTGGGGACGTTCTGAAGCAGCCCCTTGGGTCAGCCTGATGTCAGGAGGCTGCGCAGTGCTTCGGTCGATTTCCAGTGCCAGCCACAGATGTAGCGCGGCAGGTTCCAGCGATCACTGGTCTCGGTGACCGGCGTGGCTCCATCGCCCATCGCGGCGAGCATTCCATGTTCATCGGCAAAGCGGGGGAAGTATTCCGTACGCAGGTACTCGGGTACGTGGCTGAACGGGTAGCAGAAGATCCGTGTCCGGGAAGGTGCGATGCGCGCATTGATGTAGTCGGTCGCTGCCGCAATTTCGGCCTTGGCGCGAGAGTAATTGTCGACCTCCATGAACGAACCGCGCTGCATGCCCTCGATGCCAGGTAGCTGGACAGCCGAATGGTTGTGATCCCAACTGTGGTTTTCGATGGCAATCAGGCCCGAACGTTGCGCACGGGACCACCACTGTTCGCTCATCCAGCCGTGTCCGGCGAGACAGCCGCGATCTATGTGTTCCCTGGCCTCTGGTGACGCGATGACAAAGGAGGTGAGGTGCAGGTCCGGCTGCGCCTTTTCGCCGTATTCGGCAACGAAGTCGAGCAAACAGTTGTACAGGCTGCGCTGCGCTCCGTGGCTCGGATGATCGAGATCGTCGAAATCGAAGTTCGAGCCATCGTCGCAAGTTAGCGCGACACATGCTTCCAGATCCCGGTGACCGCTGCCGGTAATCTGCTCGACCACCCACTGCAAAGGCACGATGCGCATGCCGAGTTCATGGATAAGGCGAAGGTCGGAGGCGAACGCGACAGGATCGTTGCTGGCATAGTCGTTGCCGGCAATATTGACGGCGTGGTAGGCGAGGACAGGTACGCGCATGGGACCGGAATGGTAAACGGGCGGCCAGCATAGAGGTCCGCAGGGTCAGCGCCAAGGGCGACTTTCCGGGTTGTCGGCCGGGAAAAGAGGACATCCAGCGGTGTTCCGGCAACGCTGCGACGTCTACAATAGCGTGCTTTGCCAACCCCGGAACCCAGTCATGGCTGCCACACCGCTAAACCCCGTTGATCTCTACGATGTCCGCTCGCTGCTTACCGAAGAAGAGCAGGCGGTGCAGGATGCGGTCGCCCGGTTCACGGATGAACGCGTGATTCCGATCATCGGCGATTGTTTTGACAAGGCCGTGTTTCCGCACGAACTGGTGCCCGAAATGGCTGCACTCGGCCTGCTCGGCTGCAGTCTGCCTACCGAATACGGCTGCGCGGGCCTGAACAGCGTCAGCTACGGCCTGATTTGCCAGGAGCTGGAGCGCGGCGATTCCGGAATCCGCAGCTTCGCTTCGGTGCAATCTTCCCTGTGCATGTATCCGATTTTCGCCTACGGAACGGAAGAGCAACGCCAGCGCTGGTTGCCTGACATGGCCGCCGGGAAGGTCATTGGCTGTTTTGGTCTTACCGAGCCGCAAGGCGGTTCCGATCCCGGCAGCATGAAAACCAATGCGAAGAAGGATGGTGGCGACTGGATCCTGAACGGCTCCAAGATGTGGATCACCAATGGCAACCTGGCCCACATCGCAATTGTCTGGGCACAGACCGACGAAGGCATCCAGGGTTTTGTCGTGGAGAAGGATTTCCCTGGATTCACGGCCCAGGAAATCCACAAGAAGATGAGCCTGCGCGCATCCGTCACCTCGGCATTGTTCTTCGACAACGTGCGCGTGCCCGAAGCCAACCGCCTGCCCAACGTGAAAGGCTTGAAGGGTCCGCTTGGCTGCCTGACCCAGGCTCGCTATGGCATCACCTGGGGGCCGATTGGCGCCGCAATCGCATGCTTTACCGAAGTGCTGGAGTACTCCAAGAACCGCATCCTGTTCAAGCAGCCAATCGCTTCGCGCCAGGCGGTTCAGCTCAAGCTGGCTGACATGGCACGTCGCATCACGACTGCGCAGCTGCTGTCCTTGCAACTTGGGCGTCTGAAGGACGCCGGCACGATGCAGCCGACGCAGGTTTCGCTGGCCAAGTGGAACAACTGTCGCATGGCCATCGATATCGCCCGGGAGGCGCGCGACATCCTCGGCGGAGCCGGCATCACCACCGAACACTGCCCGATCCGTCACGCACTCAATCTCGAGTCCGTAATCACCTACGAGGGCACGGAAACCGTGCATCAGCTGGTGGTTGGCCGGGAAGTCACCGGCATAAATGCGTTCTAGTGCATCAACCGGGGTGAGCCGAAATAGCCTCGACGCGAGATCGCGTCGAAACTTTCAGCCGTAGGGTTTTCTCGTATGCGCCACGCATTGATCACAGCGTTTGCCGCCTTTTTTGGGGTTCTTGTGGCCTTGTTCGTTTTTCATTTCTACGAAAAATACGACGCTGATCGAGTGCAAGCGATGATCGACGCCGACTTGCAAAAGAAAGTCGAGCAAGGCAGAAGACTGGCGGAGCAGTCAATCGCTGAAGAGCGGGCAGCGCAGGCAATTCGTGAAGCCATGGTGGTTGCCTTTTCTGCACGGAACTCGGTCTCTGAAAGCTATATGTCCAGTGGTCGAATGCCAGCCAGCAATGCACAGACAGGTCTAGGTGAGCCGGAAACCTATCGCGGACAAAGCCTGCTTTCCATGCAGGTATCGGAGGGGGGCAGGATAGTTCTTACATTTGATGCCACCTCCAGTGTGGAGGGGGGAACAGTTGTATTGACTCCGAATCTGGATGGCAACGAATCCATGGGCGTTCAATGGAAGTGCGTGACCCACGATTACCCTCTAATTGCCAGAGCTTGGCCGTATTCACCAGGTTGTGAGTACGTTCAAAATAACAGCCCCGATGATGCGAGCCGTTAGGGTCAGGTCTTGGACACATCAAGTATTCGTATCGAAACCGAGCGCCTGATCCTGCGCCCGCCCGCACCCGAGGATTTCGAGTCATGGGCTGCCTTCGCCGCTGATCCGGAGGCCATGCACCATCTGGGGGGCGTGCAAGTTCGCTCCAGCGCGTGGCGAAGCTTTGTCGGCATTGCCGGTTCCTGGCAGATGCAGGGATTCGCGATGTTTTCAGTTATCGAGAAGCTTGCCGGGCAGTGGATTGGTCGAATCGGGCCCTGGATGCCGGAAGGCTGGCCTGGAAGTGAAGTGGGTTGGAGTATCGCGAGCAAATACTGGGGCAGGGGGTATGCGAAAGAAGCATCTGTCGCGGCGATCGAATGGTCATTCGAGCAGCTCGGCTGGCACGAAGTGATCCATACGATTTCTCCTGACAACCATGCATCGAAAGCACTCGCGGCAAGCCTCGGCTCAAGCTACCTGCGCAGGGGGCGCCTGCCGGCTCCTATCGACCTGGACGTCGAGATCTGGGGCCAGACTCGGGAGCAATGGCGAGCCAGGAACAGCTCGGGGGAGTCCGCATGCTGACGATTTACGGCATGGGGGTTTCGGGCAATTGCTACAAGCTTCAGATGCTGCTGGCGCAACTGAAGCTGGCTTGTCGCTGGGTCGAGGTCGACAGCGCAAATGGCGAAACCCGTACACCGGAGTTCCTCGCCCGCAATCCGAATGGAAAAGTCCCTGTGCTCGAGCTTGAGGATGGCCGCATCCTTGCCGAGTCGAATGCGATTCTCTGCTTCCTTGCCGAGGGCACTGATCTGCTCCCCGAAGATCACTGGCAACGAGCACTGGTGCTGCAGTGGCTGTTTTTCGAGCAGTACAGCCACGAGCCGAAAATCGCCGTGGCACGATTCATCAACCTGTTCCTTGCTGAAGACCATCCGCGCCGTGGAGAACTGCCGCGTCTGGTCGAGGCTGGTCACGAAGCGTTGGCGCTGATGGAAAATCATTTGTCGGCCGGCAGGGCATTTTTCGTCGGCGACTCGGCGACCGTCGCTGACATTGCGCTGTTTGCCTACACCCATTGCGCAGAAGATGGCGGATTCGACCTTTCCGGCTATCCCGAGCTTCTTGCCTGGCTTGCGCGCGTGCGCAGCCTGTCTGGCTTTGTCCCGATGAAGTCATGATCCCGGTAATGCGGCGTGCGAATTGCGCCAGCGCTGGGCGTCGGCAATATCGGCCAAGCCCGCTACAATAGCCGGCCTACCAGACTCCGAATTCAGAACCTGTCCCCATGGCTGTCGTCAATCCGGTCCAGCGCCCCGTCATCACCGCACGCCATCGCGGCCTCAATCGCGCGGATATCTGCGACCAGAATTTCATCGAGTACGTCAGGGATTGGGATGGCCACGTTGCATCCAGCCCTTCCCCGGACGCGCCCGTCCTGCCGGGTAGCACCTGTTCGGCTGGAGAATTCCTCGATCTGTTCGAATCGCAGCTGATATCGCGCCATCTGGATCTCATGGCACGCGTGTTGCGGGTGCGTAATCGCGTTTTCTACACGATCGGATCCAGCGGGCACGAAGGCAATGCGATGGTGGCCAGGCTGAGCCGGCATACCGATCCCGCCTTTCTTCATTATCGATCGGGAGCGTTCATGGCTGAACGCTTCCGCAAGCTGCCTGGCATGGATCCGATCATGGACTCGGCGCTTTCGTTCGCAGCCAGCAAGGATGATCCGGCTTCCGGCGGGCGTCACAAGGTGTGGGGTTCCAAACCACTCTGGGTCCTGCCGCAGACTTCGACCATCGCCTCGCACCTGCCCAAGGCGTTGGGCACTGCGCTTGCCATCGAGCAGGCCGGTCGTATCGGTCATACGCTGCCGATTCCAGAAGATTCCATTGCGATCTGCTCGTTCGGCGATGCATCGTCCAACCACGCGACTGCCCAGACTGCGTTCAATGCAGCAGGCTGGACTGCCTACCAGAAGCTGCCGGCTCCAGTGTTGTTTGTTTGCGAGGACAACGGCATCGGCATCTCGGTAAAGACCCCTGGTGGCTGGATCGAGAGAAACTTCAGCGAACGGCGCGACCTCGATTATTTTTACGCGGATGGACTGGATCTGGCTGCCGGCCATGCCGGCGTTGCGCGTGCCATCGAACATTGCCGGCGCACGCGACGTCCCACCTTTCTGCATCTGCGCACCACGCGAATCATGGGACACGCGGGTACCGATTTCGAGATCGAGTGGCGCAGCGTCGAAGAACTGGTTCAGGTGGAAGCCGGTGATCCCCTGCTGCGATCGGCCTCCATCGCACTGGAGTCGGGTTTGCTCGACAAGGACGAGCTTCTCGCGCGCTATGAAACGGTTCGTGCACGCTGCTTTGCGGCAGCGGATGAGGCGGATAGGCGGCCCAAGTTGTCCCGGCTTGCTGAAATCATCGCGCCGCTCGCTCCGTATACCCCCGCCGCGGTCAAGGCCGAGGCGGATCGTCAGGACGATCAGGAAAGGCGCCTAGATATTTTTGGCGGTGAACAGAAGCTGCCGGAGAACCAGCCGCCGCGGCATCTCGCCATCCAGATCAACCAGGCGCTGCACGAC
>NZ_JBAWHJ010000366.1:0-1514 GCF_049593775.1 Dokdonella sp.
CTATGGCATCGAGGACGAAATACAGCGCGCGCTGAGGAAGGACGTGCCACTCAAGTCCGGTGGCTACCTGATCGTCGACCAGACCGAGGCGATGACAACCATCGACGTCAACACGGGCAGCTACCTCGGCACGCGCAACCTCGAGGAAACCGTGTACCGGACCAATCTCGAGGCTGCGCAATCGGCGGCGCGGCATCTGCGCCTGCGCAATCTCGGCGGCATCATCATCATCGACTTCATCGACATGGTCGATGAGGAACACAAGCGTCAGGTCATCCGGCAACTGGAAAAGTCTCTGGCACGCGACCATGCAAAGACCACGGTCTACGACATGTCGCCACTCGGGCTGGTCGAGATGACCCGCAAGCGCACCACGGAAAGCCTGGAACGGCAATTGTGCGAGCCGTGTCCGGGATGTGGAGGTCGGGGCACGATCAAGACGGCGGAAACGGTGACTTACGAAATTTTCCGTGAGATCACCCGTGCGGTTCGCCAGTTCGACGCCGAGAAGTTGTTGGTCCTGGCTGCGCCCGACGTGGTTGCACGTATCCTCGATGAGGATTCGACGGCGGTGGCCGAGTTGGAGGAATTTATCGGCAAGACGATTCGTTTCCAGCCGGAAGAACACTATTCGCAGGAGCAGTTTGATGTGGTGCTGCTCTGAGCATTCTGTCGGGCCAGACATCTTGCACGCATCCATGCCCAAATTTTCTTCAGCTGGCAGACTGACGCGCCGCGGCCAGTCGAAGGCCGCGCAGATCAAATGGAAAGACTTTCACCTCACCTGTCTGCGCAGAGATCGCGGCGCGCCGCCGCTGATGAACTTGCCGGCTCGGTCGCCATCGTGGAAGCGATTCTCGACCGTTGTTTCTGGCGCGGCTCTGCCTCCCCCTTCCACGCTGTCCTACCTCCTGCGTCCACGCAGTCGCGTCAAGACAGCGCAACAGGGAGACGCGTGCAGACAGAGCACGCCGGAGCCATCGAGCTGTACTGAAACAGGTGGTGTTCCGGCGATCCGCCAGGCCCACCGCTCGGCCCGGCTGGCAGACTGTCTGAACGCCATGGCGGTTGCGCCGCCTGATCAGCGTTGCCCTGCATGAATCCGATTCGGCGCCGTTTGCGCAAGCTTCGATTCCTGCTGCAGGCAGTATTCGTGGCACTCGTCATTACCGCTGCGGTTCTGGTCGGTTTCGCACAGTTGGCGTTGCCGTGGCTGGCAGACAATCCAGCGCGCATCGAAGGCTGGCTGACCGATCGGCTGGGGCGGGAGGTCACCATCGGAAAAGTTTCCGGAATGTGGACTCGGGCGGGCCCTCGACTGGTCCTGAATGATCTGAACATCGCAACCGGACCGGCTAACGAGAAGGACCTGCATCTGCCGCGAGCCGAACTCGCACTCAACATGTACGCAGCATTTCAGCGCAATCGCGCCTGGAACGAATTTCGGCTTGTCGGACTGGATCTGTCGCTGATTCGCAATGCCGATGGGGTATGGGATCTGCTCGGCATAGACC
>NZ_JBAWHJ010000367.1:0-16798 GCF_049593775.1 Dokdonella sp.
ACGAATTTCCGCGCGATTCCGAGCCCAAGATCTACGACGCCCTGACCATCGATGGCATGGCGATCACGCTCGAGGTACAGCAGCAGCTCGGTGACGGCGAAGTGCGCACGATTGCACTCGGATCGACCGACGGACTCAAGCGCGGCCTCATTGCGAACAATACCGGTGATGGCATCAAGGTCCCGGTCGGCAAGGAAACCCTTGGCCGCATCATGGACGTGCTCGGCAATCCAATCGACGAAGCCGGTCCAATCGGCGAGAAAGAGAAATGGGTCATCCATCGCGAGGCTCCGGCCTATGATGACCAGTCCTCGAGCGACGACCTGCTTGAAACCGGCATCAAGGTCATCGACCTGGTCTGCCCGTTCGCCAAGGGCGGCAAGGTTGGCCTGTTCGGCGGCGCCGGCGTCGGCAAGACGGTCAACATGCTCGAGCTGATCAACAACATCGCCACCCAGCACGCCGGTCTCTCGGTGTTCGCCGGTGTCGGTGAACGTACCCGCGAAGGCAACGACTTCTACCACGAGATGATTGAAGCCGGCGTCGTCAAGCTTGATGACATCCAGCAATCCAAGGTCGCCATGGTTTACGGCCAGATGAACGAGCCGCCGGGCAACCGCCTGCGCGTCGCCCTGACCGGTCTTACCATGGCCGAGTATTTCCGCGACGACATCGATCCGGAAACCGGCAAGGGCCGCGACATCCTGTTCTTCGTCGACAACATCTACCGCTACACGCTGGCCGGAACGGAAGTGTCCGCCCTGCTCGGCCGCATGCCGTCTGCCGTGGGCTACCAGCCGACCCTGGCCGATGAAATGGGCCGTCTGCAGGAGCGCATCACCTCGACCAAGACCGGTTCGATCACCTCGATCCAGGCCGTCTACGTGCCTGCCGATGACTACACCGATCCGTCGCCGGCGACCACGTTTGCCCATCTCGATTCGACCGTGGCTCTTTCACGTGACATCGCCAGCCTCGGCATCTACCCGGCGGTTGATCCGCTGGCGTCGACCAGCCGTCAGCTCGATCCACTGGTCATCGGCAACGAACACTACGACACCGCACGTCGCGTCCAGGGCACCCTGCAGCGCTACAAGGAACTGAAGGACATCATCGCCATCCTCGGCATGGACGAGCTCAGCGAAGACGACCGCAACACGGTGTACCGCGCTCGCAAGATCGAAAAGTTCTTCTCGCAGCCGTTCACGGTTGCTCAGGTCTTCACCGGCGCACCGGGCAAGTACGTCACGCTGAAGGAAACCATCCGCGGCTTCAAGATGATCTGCGACGGCGAATGCGATCAGCTGCCGGAACAGGCCTTCTACATGGTCGGCGGCATCGACGAAGCCTTTGCCAAGGCTGAAGAGATGGCGAAAAAAGCGGCATAAGCCGCTTTCGGGAATGGAGAATGGAGAATAGGGAATCGGTAGAGAGGACTTCGCGCCGTCTTTGCTGTTGCTCCTGATCATTCCCCACTCCCTATTCCCCATTCTCGTCGACCGAACTAAGTGAGAGAGACACCATGAGCACAATTCGCTGCGACATCGTCAGTGCCGAGAAGGAAATCTTCCATGGCAACGTCAGCATGGTCATTGCGACCGGCGAGATGGGCGAACTCGGTATCGCGCCGCGCCATGCGCCGCTGATCACTCGCCTCAAGCCCGGCCAGGTACGGCTGAAGCTGGAGAATGGCGATGAACAGTTCTTCTATGTGTCGGGCGGCATTCTCGAAGTGCAGCCCCAGGTCGTCACCGTTTTGGCCGACACGGCGGAACGTGCTGCGGATCTCGACGAAGCCGCTGCGCGCAAGGCAAAGGACGAAGCCGAACGTGCAATCGCCGATCGTACCGACGCCCTGGAGATCGCCGAGGCCCAGACTCAACTGGCCCAGGCGATGGCCCAGTTGCAGGCTCTCGAACATCTGCGCCGCAACCTCAAGCACTAAGAGCATCGTCGGCAGGATCTGATCCCGTCCGATTCTGCCAGCAGCACTATCAAGCCAAGGCCGTCTGCAACGACGACCTTGGCTTTTTCATTGGCTACCCCCTCTTCCGCCCCGGTTCCTGGGTCGTTGCGCTGCGCAGGTTGCGCTGAGCGAGCGCGATGCCCAACAGCCAGATGGCCTGGAGTTCCAATCGGCTGAGAATTCCCAAGTTGTTGGGGTTCGCTCACGCACACCACCAACCTGCCCTGCTTGTCCGCGTCATTCCCTGCCTCCCATTCCCCATTGACTCGGCGCATCCCGCGCCTCGCCCTTCGGGCTTGCTTCGCTGTTTGTTCCGACATCCAGTCTCCACAGTCCGGCTCTCCAGCCACCGCTCGTCGCGTGGGGCTGACCGCCGGGGGTGCGGTTCATTGCCAGTCCGTTTCCCATGACCGGTAATTCCGTTATGGTTCCGGGACTACCCTGGGGAGATATGCAGATGCCCGCCGCTTCTCTGCACGTTGTCATTCTTGCCGCTGGCGAAGGCAAGCGCATGAAGTCGTCTCGACCGAAAGTGCTGATGCCGCTGGCTGGCCGCTCCATGCTTGGACATGTGCTTGATGTCGCCCGTGCGCTGGATCCGGCGGCCATCCATATCGTCTATGGTCACGGCGGCGACCAGGTCCGCGCGGCATTCGCCGATCCGGATCTTTCCTGGGTCAAGCAAGCCGAACAGCGCGGCACCGGCCACGCCGTGAAACTGGCCATGACCGCAGTCCCCGATGACGCACGCGTGCTGGTCCTGTATGGCGATGTCCCCCTGATCGGGCGGGATACGCTTGAAGGCCTGCTGATGACGGCTGGTCCGCTGACAGCCCTGGTCACCCAGCTTGAAGTCCCCTACGGCTATGGCCGCGTGGTTCGCGATGGTATTGGTCGCGTACGTGCCATTGTTGAGGAAAAGGACTGCACAGTCGAGCAGCGCACGATCAACTGCGTCAACAGCGGCATCCTGGTTGCCGAGGCGCGCCGCCTTCGCGTCTGGATCAACAACCTCTCGGACGACAACGCACAGAACGAGTACTACCTGACCGACATCTACGCGCAGGCCGACGAGGAAGGTGAGCCGGCCGAAGCCAGCCTGTGCACGAATCCGCAGGAAGTGTTCGGCGCCAACGACCCATGGCAACTGGCCGCGCTGGAGCGACTGTACCAGCGCATGCGCGCGACCGAACTTGCCTCAGCCGGCGTCCGTTTTTCCGACCCCGTTCGCTTCGATTTGCGCGGCAAGGCCATTGTCGGCCGCGATGTGGAAATCGATGTCGACGTCATCCTCGAAGGCGAAGTTGAGCTCGGCGACGAAGTCTCGATTGGGCCCTTCACACGCATTTCAAATTCGCGTCTGGCAGCAGGTACGGTTGTCCATGCCCATTGCGACATCGAGGGTGTGGTCACCCACGGCCCCTGCGTGATCGGCCCGTTCGCACGCCTGCGCCCGGGAACCGAACTCGGCGCCGGATCACGCATCGGAAATTTCGTCGAAACCAAGAATACGCGTCTTGGCGCCGGTTCGAAGATCAATCACCTGAGCTATGTCGGCGACGCCGATGTGGGTAGTCAGGCCAACATCGGCGCGGGCACGATCACCTGCAACTATGATGGCGTGAACAAGCACCGCACGAGCATTGGTGATGGCGCCTTCATCGGCTCGAATTCATCACTGGTGGCGCCGGTGTCGATTGGTCGCAATGCAACCGTGGGTGCCGGATCGGTGATTACCCGTTCCGCACCCGAAGATCAGTTGACCATTGCGCGCACTCGCCAAAACACGGTACCGGGCTGGAGCCGCCCCAGAAAGACCTGATCAGGCATTGCTGCCATTGGCAGCGCCGCAGAATCAGTCGAAGCCGCTGGCGAACACTTCATCCGCGCTCGCCGTTGCGGCATTCATGGCCCAGCCCAAGCCACCCGATACCCGGTGCTCCCAGCCAAACTTGCGCCATGGCGACGTGCGATAGGCTGGCAATCCCGCACCAGGGCCACCCGGACGAATCCAGTAGTTGACGCCTTCGTCGTAGGTGAAATAGAGATCTTCAGCGGTATCCGCCAGACGTGGATCCGACTGCTGGGTCAGCTCGGCGAAATAGTTGGCCCATGCAAGTCCGGCAGCGACGTCCAGGGCGTGCTCGACATCCGAACTGCCCATCTGGCCATTGGCGCCGTTCGACAGCATGGCGTAGCGCGGCAGTGCCAGTGCACCTCCGAAGTTGTACATGTGATCGGTTGTATTGATCGTGGCGGCGCGCAGGAAATTTCCCATGCGCCGGATGAAATTGGCGATGGCCGGATCCTCGGAGGTGGAGTACGCGCGCAGCATCGCATCGACCACCAGTACGCTCATCCAGCCTGATGCACCGTAGGATCCGTTGGCCCAGTCACCATCATGTTGAGAGCCGAGATGGTAGAGACCGCCGTCAACATAGCCTGAGGGCTGCGGTATCTGCCCATTCGCGCCGTTCTGATGGGAGATCAGTCGCCCTACAAGCGTCGCCACGTTGTTGGCCTGGCTGCCGCCATTGAGCTCGTAGTCGACCTGGTAGGCCAGCAGCTTGAACGCGGCGTGGCGCTCGGTCCAGAAACCGGTACCGGGACTCCAGGCGTCATTGAAGCCACCTTGCGCACTGACAATCGCGGACAGGCGATCCAGCGCCGTGTCATCACCTGTCAGCCAGTAGCGATACGCCAGATTCTCGGCATAGACATATTTCGTATCGCCATTCTTGAATTCGAAATAGCCGCTGGAATTGACGTGGTCGGTGTAGAACTCCGAGGCGCGAACCGCCTCGCGCAACGCCTTGTAGAAGCCGCTGCGTTCATAGAGAACGAACATCGAGGCAGCTCTGTCGTACAGCCAGGGCTCGTACTCTGTCTTGTAGTGGCACTGGTTGCCCACGGTGACACTCGCGTCATCCTCGTTGATCGAGCTGTAGAAATTGTTCTTGATCGCGCGGTCCGCTTCCCGGTATTCCGGCCAGTGGGAGATTCCGGAGTTGGTGGTCGGATTGTCCCTGGCTTCGGTGTTGCTGTCGTCGAAAGCCTGGCTGCGAACACCCTTCAGCGCTCCCTGACTCAACCAGGCCTTGGGAAGGACAGCATAGACATCGGGCTCCTGCACGTTGTCAGAGGATACAAAGCTGCCACTGGTGACGGTGTGCCAGCCATTGCGCGCAGATACGAGGCTGGCTACGTTCTGCTGACGTGGCGTACCACCCCAGCTCAAGGTGATCGATTCGGGCGATGTCGATGCGAATGCATACTGGATCTGAATGCGCGCAACGCGCACCGAGGCACCATCGAGCGCCGCGTTGCCACGATGCCTCCAAGGCGTCATCTGGCTCACGTGCGCCGGAATTTCCTGTCCGCCCTTGAGCACGCGCAGCGTCTCCAGGCCGGCCACCGAGAGCGACCCGCGCGGAAATGGCACGCCGAAAGTGACCAGTCGATTGCTGCCCGGAGTGACGACCTCGGTCGGCACCAGCTGTACCGGGAGGCTGCCGTTGGGGACGGCGGGGGCAATGAACGGTTCAACCGCAAGCGCGCAACTGGCGCTGACTGCGATCAATCCGGCAACAAGACGAGCAAACAACACAAGCACACTCCGACCATCAGGGGGGACGCATCATGTGGCCAGCAGAAAGGCAATATATTGAATCTGATCACATACTTGCATGACTGTTCAGGGGCCGGACAGAAACCTGTGGAGCAGATCTCAACCTGAAACGCCGTCCCGGCGGGCGATTTCCGCAGAAGCCATCCAGGATCGCCGAAGTATCCAAGTTCAGGATCCGCCAGCCAGCGGAATGCGCGGGCCACCATACGCGCTGCTTTTGTCCTGCCCGAGAGTCGACGCGCCGACGGCTGGCCGGGCCCCTGACCGGCGACCCGCGACTGGGTACCGGCGGTTCCCGATTTCAACGCAATTCGGCCCGAACTGCCACTTCAGCAACTCAGTGGGACCAAGCCCTTCTCGCCGAACGAAAACCCCGCCTCGACCGGCAAGGCCCGACAGGCTGCTAAACTTCGCGGCTGGCTCTGATGGATGTGCCCTATGACTCCTGCCGCACTGCCCCGCGAAGAACAAACCCGACTGGCGATCATCGGCCTGGGATACGTGGGCCTGCCGCTCGCAGTCGGCTTTGGCAGGAAGCTGGCCACGCTGGGGTTCGACATCAACTCCCATCGGATTTCGGAGCTGCAGGCGCATCGTGACCACACCCTGGAGGTCACATCGGACGAATTGAAGGCAACCCCGCAACTGGGTTTCACCGCCGATCCGAACGACCTCCGATCCTGCAATGTATTCATCGTCACGGTGCCGACCCCCATCGACGATGCCAAGCGGCCTGATCTCGGGCCGCTGGAAAGCGCCAGCCGCATGGTCGGACAAGCCATCCAGCGCGGTGCCGTGGTCATCTTCGAGTCAACCGTCTACCCCGGCGCGACAGAAGAAGTGTGCGTTCCAATCATCGAGCGCGAATCGGGCCTGCGCTTCAACCATGATTTCTATGCCGGCTACAGCCCGGAACGAATCAATCCGGGTGACAAGGAGCATCGACTCGAATCGATCATGAAGGTCACTTCGGGCTCCACCCCCGAGGCTGCCGATTTCGTTGATTCGCTATACCGGCAAATCATCACGGCCGGCACGCACAAGGCTTCGAGCATGCGCGTCGCCGAGGCCGCCAAGGTCATCGAAAACACCCAGCGCGATCTCAACATCGCCCTGATCAATGAACTGGCCCTTATTTTCGACCGCCTGGGCATCGATACCAGCGAAGTGCTGGCAGCCGCAGGAACCAAGTGGAACTTCCTGCCATTCCGGCCAGGCCTTGTCGGCGGCCATTGCATCGGCGTCGACCCGTACTATCTGACCCACAAGGCTCAGCAGATCGGCTATCACCCGGAAGTCATCCTGTCCGGGCGCCGCATCAACGATGGCATGGGCAGCCATATCGCGCAGCGTGTCATCAAGCACATGATCCAGCGTCGCCTGCACGTGGCCAATGCCAACGTGCTCGTGCTCGGCCTGGCGTTCAAGGAAAACTGCCCGGACCTGCGCAATACACGCGTCGTCGATGTGGTCAGCGAGTTCCGCAAGTTCCACGCAAGCGTGGATGTCCATGATCCCTGGGTCAATCAGGCAGACGCCCGGCATGAATATGGCCTTGAGCTCGTTGGCGAACTCGAAAACGGGAAGTACGACGCCATCGTGCTGGCGGTCGCACATCGCCAGTTCGTGGAAATGGGTGCCGAGAAAATCCGCGCGTTGGGCAAGCCTGGCTGCGTCCTGTTCGACGTCAAGCAGGTCCTGCCGCGCGAAGCGGTAGATGACCGCCTCTAATTTCAGGAAGCTTCCCATGCGCGTACTCGTCACCGGAGCGGCAGGATTCATCGGTTCAACCTTGAGCCATCGCCTGCTTGCGCGCGGCGACGAGGTCCTCGGCTTCGACAACATCAATGACTACTACGACCCGAAGCTCAAGGAAGATCGTCTCGCGAAGCTGACACCACAAGCGGGATTCCAGTTCGTGAAGGCTTCGCTGGAAGACCGCGCTGCCGTGGATGGCGCCTTCGCAAGCTTTCGCCCGCAACGCGTCGTCAATCTTGCCGCCCAGGCCGGCGTACGCTATTCACTGGAAAATCCACGCGCCTATATCGACAGCAATATCGTCGGCTTCACGCACATCCTCGAAGCGTGCCGACACGGCGGAGTCGAACACCTCGTCTATGCGTCATCAAGTTCCGTCTACGGTGCCAATCGCAAACTGCCCTTTTCCGTTCGCGATCCAGTCGATCATCCGGTCAGCCTGTATGCGGCAACCAAGAAGGCCAACGAATTGATGGCGCACACCTACAGCCACCTGTTCGGATTGCCGACCACGGGGCTGCGCTTCTTCACCGTTTACGGCCCGTGGGGTCGACCGGACATGGCCCTGTTCCTGTTTACCCGCAAGATTCTCGCCGGCGAGCCCATCGATGTTTTCAATCATGGCAAGCACACACGCGATTTCACCTACGTCGACGATATCGTCGAAGGTGTCATGCGCACGCTCGATCGCACTCCCGTCGCCGATCCCGACTTCGATCCATTGCTGCCGACGCCGGCTTCATCCAGTGCGCCGTATCGGCTGTACAACATCGGAAACAACCAGCCCGTCGAGTTGTCCCATTACATTGAAGTCATCGAGAACTGCATCGGTCGCAAGGCGCAGAAAAACCTGCTCCCGTTGCAGCCGGGCGACGTCCCGGACACCTACGCCGACGTCACCGAATTGAGCCGGGATACCGGCTATGCGCCAACGACAACCGTCGAGCAAGGTGTAGCTCGCTTTGTGGACTGGTATCGCAGCTATTACAACGTCTGAACCGGCCGGAATGACCTCAAAGTGTGATACGTTTCACACCCCAGACTGAAGTGTACAAGGGGACTCCGATGAACCACCTGCGCCTGTTGGCAACGATTGCGATTTTCGTGCTGCTGGCCGCCTGCGCCAGCGGGCCGCGCCCGGGATCCGCCCCCACGATCAATCCGACCGAACAAGCCGTCAAGGCCTACCGGATTGGTGTCGACGATGTCATTCGCGTGTCGGTATGGCAAAACCCCGATCTGGACGTGACCGTGCCGGTTCGGCCTGACGGCATGATCTCGGTACCACTGGTCGGCGACGTGACCGCCGGCGGTCGCACGCCCGAGGAAGTTTCGGCCGAGATCAAGTCCAGGCTGGAAGCATACGTGCGCAACCCGCAAGTCACGGTGATCGTGGACGAGCTGCGCAGCCACGAATACCTTGCCCGTGTTCGCGTTACCGGCGCCGTTCGCACGCCGATTTCGGTTCCCTATCGGCAGGGCATGACCGTACTTGATGCCGTGCTCGCCGCAGGCGGCACCAATGAATTCGCCGCAGCCGATCGCACCGAGCTTTACCGAAAGGATGGCGACTCGACTCGCGCCTATCCGGTTCGACTCGACCGGATCCTGCAAAAAGGCGACCTCGAAACGAACTATCCGGTTCAACCGGGCGATGTGATCACGGTTCCCGAACGGACGTTCTAGATGACTGACGGAAATTCGCAGGGAAGAGTGCGATCGTGAATACGGAAATGGCACCTATTGCCGAAATGCTGCCGGTTTTCGCACGCGAAACCCGGCGCTACAGCGTGACCCTGGCAGTTCTCTTCGCCCTGATCGCCATGATCGGGCTCGCGGTCGGCATTTTCTGGCCGCGGACGTACGTAGCATCAACCACGATTCTTGCTTCAAGCAGCGACATCATCCAGCCCTTGCTCGAAGGTCGCGCGGTCGCAACTGAAGTAGCCGATCGCGCAGGCATGGCACGCCAGGTTATTTTCAGCCGCAAGATTCTCGAGGACGCGCTGGAGCATGGCGGCTGGCTTGCCGAGAGGCCTTCCGCGATCATGCGCGACAGGCTGATGGAGCAGATCAGGGGTCGAACCAGCATCACCAGCCCGCGTCCCGACATGATCGAGATCAGCTACCGGGATTCAGACCCGCAACGGACCTTCGACCTGACGCAGTTGTTCGCGACCAGGTTCATTGAAGAAAGCAAGGCGACAAAGGAACGCGAGAGTCGCGAAGCATTCGAGTTCATCGACAGTCAGGTCAAGGATTATCACGCCAAGCTGACCAGTGCCGAAGATGGCCTGCTCAAATATCGGTCCGAGCACGCCGATGCGCAGCCCGGAAGTGCAACCGACGCCAACGCACGCATCGGCGCGTTGCGCACCCAGGTCGAACAGGCACGCATGAACCTGATGGAGCAGCAGTCGAGGGAGTCTGCACTGGTTGCTCAGTTGTCCGGGGAATCCGAGGTCACGGCCGTGCAGACGCGCTCTGGCCTGTACCGCGCGCAGCTCATCGAGCTTCAGTCCCAGCTCGACCGTTTGTTGCTGACCTATACCGAGCAGTATCCGGACGTCGTTCGCGCGCGCATGCAGATGAAGGATATCCAGCGCCAACTCGAGGAAGAAGACAGGCGTCGTGCTTCCGGCAGCAACTCGGGCCAGAGCCCGTTCGACAATGCCCAGTTCAACCCCCTCTACCAGGAACTCAAGCAACGCCTGGCCGAGCTGCGTCGAGAAATTGCCGCCAACCGATCAAGAATGAGTACGAGCGAATCCATGCTCAACGCAGAACTTGATCGCAGCCGCCGAATCGCTGCGTCGGAAGGGGCGCTTGCAGAGCTGACGCGCGACTACGAAGTCAATCGCGACATCTATCAGGACTTGCTGCGACGGCGAGAGAACGCGCGAGTCTCGATGGTCATGGACCAGGAGCAACGCGGCCTGACATTTCGCATTCAGGATCCCGCGATCCTGCCCCTGCGTCCATCCGGATTGCGCCTGACCCACTTCGCGGCAGCCGGGCTCGGCCTGGCCGTGCTGATACCGTTCGGATTGCTGTTCGCGCTGATCCGCTTTGATCCGCGGGTACGCTCCGCCAGGCAACTGGAGCGGGCCACCGGGCTGGTCGTGCTGGCTACGGTGCCCGTCTATGCCACCAGCCGCGAGCGCCTGCGCAACCGGGGTCGCGGACTGTTTGCATTCCTGATGGTGGCGGGCGTCATGGCGGCGTTCTTCTTTACCTACTGGATACGGCAGTACTCGGGCTCATGAGCAATTCGCCACACGACAATTCGATGCCTGATCACGTCGGCAAGGCACTTGGTGCTGCCGCCGGTGACATGGCGCGACGCGCCGGTGCCACGCGCTCGATTGCGCGCATCATCGAACCCAACGCACTGACGCCGGTTGCACTCGAAGAGCGTCGCCTTATCCATCGCGAAGAATCGGTTCGCCGGCAAGCCGATGCCTTTCGTGAAATCCGCACGCGCTTGCTGGCACTCGGCGGCGAGCATAATTTCGTGACCATGGTTGCACCGATCAGCCCGCGTTCCGGCGGCAGTTTCGTCGCCCGCAACCTGGCTGCGGCGTTCGCATTCGATGAAGCAAAGACCGCACTGCTGGTGGATTGCAACCTGCGGCATCCATCGCAGCACACGGAATTGCGGGTTGATCCGGTCAACGGTGGCCTGATCGACTATCTCGATCACCCATCGCTCGGTGTCGAAAAGATCCTGTACCACACCGGCATTCCGCGCCTGCGTCTGATTCCTTGTGGTCGCCAGCGTGAAATGGGAGGCGAGTATTTTTCATCGTTCCGCATGCGCGCCATGCTCGATTCGCTGCGCAGCCGATATGCGGACCGTTACCTGTTCCTGGACGGCCCTGCCGTCAAGGGGTCGCCGGACGCGCGCATCCTGGCTGATCTGGTCGATTTCGTCGTCCTTGTCGCTGGCAGCGGTCGCGACACGCCCGCATCCATCCAGAAAGTCATGGCCAACTTCGACTCCACCAAACTTGCAGGAATCGTCCTCAACGAACTGCCTTGAGCGCCCATTACTGAGGAGTACGACATGCAGCCGTCCATCCGAATCCTCGCCGCATCCATCCTGCTGGCCTTGCCCTGCAGCGCCTCCGCTGTCCGCATCAACTACTCGGCCGAACTTGGCTTGCTGTACAGCGACAACATCACGCTCAGCGCGACTGATCCGGTCAGCGAAAACGTACTCATCCCGCGACTCAATTTCGAGATCAGTGAGGAAGGCTCTGCGGTGCAGGCTCTGGTCAGCGGCACGGTCGAGTATCGCGACTATCTGGGCAACGAATTCGGCAGTGAATTTCGCGGCACCCTGGACGGCACCGTCAACTGGGTCCTGTTGCCGGAACGGCTGGCCTGGGATTTCACCGACAATCTTGGCCTCTACCCGGTCAGTCTCCGCGCACCCGACGTCCCCGAAAACCTGCAACAGACCAATGTGTTCTCCACGGGTCCGAAGCTGCGGTTTCGCATCAGCCCTACCATGCAGGGCCAGGCAGAGTTGCGCTACGTAGACAGCCGGGCCGAGGAAACCGAAGCATTTGATTCACAGCGCGTGGTCGGTGCCTTGCGCGGCATCTACGAGCTGAGCCCGACTCGCAGGATCAGCGCCAACCTGGTTGCGCAGGATGTCGATTTTGCGGAAGACCTGCTGGCGAATGACTTCAAGGGCTATTCGATTTTCGCCGGCTATGTGGAAAACCTCTCCCAGATCGATCTCGACTTCGCACTTGGCTATACGCATCTGAACTTTGATCGCGGAGACAACGCCTCGGGTCCGCTGGTGCGTGCCGGTGTTGACTGGCGCGCGACGGGCAGCAGCACTTTCAGCTTCGACGCTGCCTGGGAATACACCGATGCTGCAAGCAGCCTCGCCGAGGGCGGCGGATCGGAGTTCGATGCTGGCCTGGGCGGCGTGGGTATCCTTGGCGCGGAAGCTATCACGCCCGACGTCTACCGCGAGCAACGTCTGGAAGGCGGCTATCACTTCGTCTCCACTCGGCTGAGTGTCGACGCGCTTGCGCGCTATGCCACCTATCGCTATGAAGAATTGACCGGGCTGCCGAGCAATCGCGATGAAACCGGCTTGGGCTTCAACCTGGGCTACCTGCTGCGGCCTCGCCTGACGCTCGGTCTTGTTGCCGAAGCGAACTACAGGGATTTCACCGTCACCAACACCAGCGAACGAGACTATCGGTTCGGCACCTATCTGGTACAACAGATGGGTCAGCACTGGAGCTGGCGCGCCGACCTGGCACGTTACGAACGCCATGGCGATGGTGACATCGAGTCTTTCGACGAGAACTCGTTCTACTTCCGACTCATCTACACGCGTTGAGCTGACCGATCCCGATGACGATTCAAGACAAGAACATGCGGAAGCCCGTTCTGGTGACTGGCGGCGCCGGCTACATCGGCAGCCATGTCGTGCGCCAACTGGTCGAGCGCGGCGAACCGGTCATCGTGCTGGACAATCTCAGCAGCGGTTTTCGTGAAGCGGTGCTGGGCGTCGAACTGATCGAAGGCAACGTTGGCAACGCCGAACTTGTGCAATCGATCCTGCACGAAAACGCCATTGATACGGTACTGCATTTCGCCGCGCATACCATCGTTCCGGAATCGGTCCGCGATCCATTGAAGTACTACGGCAACAATACCTGCGCGACACGATCGCTGCTGGAAGCGTGTTCCCGTGCGGGCGTTCGAAAGTTCGTGTTCTCTTCGACGGCCGCGGTCTATGGCATGCCGGAATCAGGCGAAGCGAGCGAGGCCACCGCGACGTCCCCGATCAATCCCTATGGCATGTCCAAGCTCATGAGCGAGAACATGCTGCGGGACCTGTCTGCCGCAAGTTCACTACGTCACGTGATCCTGCGCTATTTCAACGTTGCCGGGTGCGACCCTGGCGGGCGCATCGGCCAGTCGACACGAAACGCGACCCTGCTGATCAAGGTTGCCTGTGAACATGCAGTGGGCAAGCGCGACAGCCTGTCGGTATTCGGCACCGACTACGATACGGCGGATGGCACCTGCATCCGTGACTACATCCATGTCGACGATCTTGCAGCAGCGCATCTGCAGGCGCTCGACTATCTTGCCGGCGGCGGTGATTCGGCAACGTTGAACTGCGGCTACGGCCATGGCTACAGCGTTCGCGAAGTCATTGACGCAGTGCAACGCGTCAGCGGCAAGCCCCTGCAAGTGAGCTACGAGCCGCGACGGGCGGGCGACCCGCCCGCCTTGATCGCACGCAGCGAGAAGCTGAAGTCCCTTCTCGGCTGGCAGCCGCGCCATGATGATCTGGATTTCATTGTGCGTACTGCACTCGAGTGGGAATACACCCTGCTCGGAAAGCAGGAAGCCGCTGGTTGACTCCAGCATGGAGCGCCCGCGTTCCGATCACACAAGGTATAGCCATGACCAGCAAGAGCTGGACGAAGACATCTCTCGCCATTGCCGCCCTGCTGCTTGCAGCCAGCACCATGTCGGTTCGTGCGGAGCTGAAAACGGATACGTCCTTCATCGATCAGAAGTCGGCCTCGTACAAGCGCTTCAAGTCCTGGGTCGATGCCGCTGCTGGCGGACGGCCCGGATACGAGTTTTCTGCTGTCGATGCGGCCCTGATGTTCAGCCTGACCGGCAAGGAAAAGTATTGCGAACTGGCCGTGCAGATGGTCCAGTCCCAGGTCGAAGAGGCCAACAAGCAGATTGCCGCAGGCGAGCGCCCAAGAGTTGCCGGCGATTCCTATCTGGAAGCCGGCCCGATGATCAGTGCCCTCGCCCAGACCCTGGAAACCTGCAAGGCCGATATCAGCGACGCACAACGCACGCTCTGGTCAGCTTATGCCGAACAGACGATCAGCAACATATGGAACCCGAACTCAGCCCAATGGGGTGGCAAGCCGTTCACCTGGTCGGGCTGGTCAGTCAACAATCCCGGCAACAACTACTATTACAGTTTTGTCGAAGCAACCATGTCCTGGGCGCTGGTCAGCAACAATGAACGCTGGCTTGCGCTGCTTCGCGAGGACAAGTTGCCCGCACTGCAGACTTACTTCAGCGCACTGCCGGGTGGTGGAAGCCGCGAAGGCACCGGCTATGGCGCCGCCCACATGCGCCTGTTCGCGATTTACCGCCTCTGGAAGGATTCGACCGGTGAGGACCTGGCCAACGCCAACTCACACGCCCGCGACAGCATCCCGTTCTGGGTGCATGCAACCATGCCAACGCTCGACCGGTTCGCGCCTATCGGAGACCAGTCGCGCGTATCGGTGCCGGAGTTGTACGACTACCACCGGCGACTCGTGCTTGAGGCGCGTATCCTGAGCACCGATGAAGCAAGCCAGGACATGGCCTCGTGGTGGCTCAACAATATTTCCGCCAGGGAAATGTCGCATGGCTTCAATGCACGTCACGACTTGTTGCCAACCGGCGATGCCGATACACCGCCAACGGAAACGGTTTACGTAGCCGAGGGCACCGGGCATGTGTTTGCCCGCACCGGCTGGGACAAGAAGGCAATGTGGCTGGGCTTCAACGCCGGCCCCTATGTCGAGAGCCATGCTCACCAGGATCAGGGGGCGTTCACGCTTTTTGCGGACGACTGGCTTGCAGTCAGCGAGAACATCTGGAGCCACAGTGGTATCCAGCAAGGCACCGAAGTGCAGAACGTCGTGCGCTTCGAGCGCAGTGGCTCAATCATTCGGCAGCGCGAGCCATCCACCTCGTCGATGGAGGTGACAGCAATCGATCAGGCCACAGGCAGCGTCTCGATAGACGCAGACCTCAGCAAGGCTTACGGAGCTGGCGCAGGCGTCGAGTCGTGGCAACGCAAGATCCGCTTTGGCGGACGGAAGCTGACCGTGAGTGACCAGTATTCGATCGCGCCAGGTGTCCAGGCCGTGTTCCAGATCAACGTACCGACCAAACCCAAAGTGGATGGTCGCACTGCCGAGGCTGGAGACTTGCACGTCCGCATCCTGTCTCCCGAGGATGCCGTCCTCGATGTCCTCGAGTGGTCTACCCTCGACCAGCAGGAGTTCCGCTCCGGCTGGCGAATTGATGTGCGCGGATCGGGCGATGCGTTTGTTGTAGAGCTGTCTGACGAAAATCCTTGAACCCGGGTCACGTTTGCCCGGCATCCAGAAAATGAGCAATCTTCCATGATCAATCAGGTCTCCCGTTCAAAGGGCGCATGGATTGCCGGGTTGTTGCTGGCGATCCTTGCCCACCCCTTCGCAACTGCCGATGATTTACGCCAGGGCAAAGATCAACTGAACCGAATCGTGCTGCACGCACAAGAGCACGCAAGCGGCGAAATCGCCGTCACCTTCGGCATTCCGTTCGCGCCAGGACAACTGGCCGATGCGGAGCAGTTGCGCATTCTCGATGAAGACGGCAAGGAAGTTCCGGCACATGTCGATGTGACCCTGCGCTGGCACTCAAGGGACGACAGCATCCGAGCCGTACGCGTGCAGTTGCGCACAACGATGAAGTCCGCCACGAGGCAGCTACGCTTCACGACCCATGCAAGGCGCACGGAGAATGTTGATGGCTGGCCGTATCCCGAAGGACTCATCGACGCGGCGAATCATCTGCGCATGCCTGCGGTGCTGGCCACCCTGGATGCCAAATGGCTGAGTCAGTCCCTGCTGGCCGGCCCACAGGTTCCGTTGAGTGCAGGTAACGCCTACGACACCTACCTCAAGACCCAGTACGGTTGGGCCGCGCCCTTGCCGGCATCGGATTCGACGGCATGGTTGTTCGATCGACCGAGTACGCTGTTCAAGCTGTACATTCGCAGTGGAGACGTTTCGCATCTGCGCAGCGCAGTCGAGAGCTACCGCTTCTACATGAGCCACCTCAAGCGCAGCGGCGAATGCGCGGGTGGCTGGGAGTTCGGTCGGGCCAAGGCCTGCGATGCCAAATACGTCTACGTCGAGCCTGCATTGCTCGCAGTAGGCCTGACCGGAGATGACAGTCTCTACACGCCGGACCTGATCAAGCAGATGATGACGCTCTGGGACAAGGGAGGATGGAGCGGTATCGGTGGCGCCTACCGGAGTCCGGAGCAGAATTTCACCGAGCGCCACATCGGGCTTGGCCTGATCGAGACGGTATCAGCCTTCGAGTTGACCGGTGACCCTGCCGATCGCAAACGCATCGATGATCGCCTGGGCTGGCTCTCCGAGCATCAGGACAACAACCCGGACCTGCTCGGCAAGGATGGTTCCTGGCGACACAGCTGGCAGCGCCACGAAGGCGAAACTCATGACGCCGGCACCGATGTCAGGGGTGCTTCGCCCTGGATGAGTGAAAACATCATCGATGGCCTCTGGCATGCCTGGCTGGTTACGGCGGATCCCCGCATACCCGGGATGATCACCTCCTTCGGGCGCTACCTGGAGGAACATGGC
>NZ_JBAWHJ010000368.1:0-8191 GCF_049593775.1 Dokdonella sp.
CCATCTGGCTGGTCACGGCCAGCGTGTCGATCCTGATGATCGGCTACCGATTCTACTCGCGGTTTATCGCCGATCGTGTGCTGCAACCGGATGCGACACGGGCCACGCCGGCTGTGCTGCGCAATGACGGTCTCGACTACGTGCCGACCGACAAGAGCGTCGTGTTCGGGCATCACTTTGCGGCAATCGCGGGAGCGGGGCCGCTGGTAGGTCCGGTGCTGGCTGCGCAGATTGGCTACCTGCCGGGGACACTCTGGATCCTGGTTGGAGTCATCTTCGCCGGCGCCGTGCAGGATTTCATGGTGCTGTTTTTCTCGACGCGCAGGGATGGCAAGTCGCTGGGCGACATGGCGCGCGCCGAACTGGGCCCGGCTGCTGGTGTCGTCGCCATGATCGGCATCCTGATGATCATGTTCATCATCCTCGCCGTGCTTGCCCTGGTCGTGGTCAAGGCGCTGGCGGCCAGTCCCTGGGGAACGTTTACCGTGGCCATGACCATGCCGATCGCGGTCTTCATGGGCATTTACCTGCGATGGCTGCGCCCGGGCAGGGTGCTTGAGGTGTCCATCATCGGACTGTTGCTGCTGCTTGCCTCGATCTGGCTGGGTGGAGTGGTTGCGCAGGATCCGGTCTGGGCCGAGCGTTTCCATTTCGACGGACGTGAACTGACCTGGATGTTGATCACCTATGGTTTCCTGGCATCGGTGCTGCCGGTATGGATCCTGCTTGCGCCGCGAGACTACCTGTCGACTTTTCTCAAGATCGGCACCATCGTCCTGCTCGCGCTCGGCATTCTCGTCGCTGCACCCGAACTGCGCATGCCGGCACTGACCCGATTTATCGATGGCAGCGGCCCGGTCTTCGCAGGCGGACTGTTTCCCTTTCTTTTCATCACGATTGCCTGCGGCGCCGTGTCGGGCTGGCACTCGCTGATCTCATCGGGAACGACACCGAAGTTGCTGGCCAACGAAAGCGAAGCACGCGTCGTCGGCTATGGCTCGATGCTGATGGAAGCGTTTGTCGCCATCATGGCGTTGGTCGCCGCCTGCGTACTTGATCCTGGCATCTATTTCGCGATGAATGCGCCGACAGCATTGATCGGCAGCACAGCCGAATCGGCCGCTCTGGCGATCAGCCAGTTGGGCTTCGTGATCACGCCCGATGTCCTTGAACAAACCGCGAAGCAAATTGGCGAGACAAGCATCCTTTCCCGCACCGGAGGAGCGCCGACACTCGCGGTAGGCATGGCGCAGATCATCCATTCGGTAATTCCCGGCGAAGGCATGATGGCGTTCTGGTACCACTACGCCATCCTGTTCGAAGCACTGTTCATCCTGACTACGGTGGATGCCGGCACGCGGGTCGGCCGCTTCATGATCCAGGAGTTGGCCGGCATGGCGGTACCGGCATTGAAGAATACGGAGTCATGGACGGCCAATATCATTGCGACGGCAATCTGCGTCGGATGCTGGGGTTATTTTCTCTATCAGGGCGTGGTCGATCCGATCGGCGGCATCAATACCCTGTGGCCGCTTTTCGGCATCGCCAACCAGATGCTTGCGGCGATTGCGCTGACGGTTTGCTGCGTGATCCTGATCCGGATGAAGCGCGACCGCTATGTCTGGGTTCCCCTTCTTCCTACCGTTTGGCTGGTGATCTGCACGATGACCGCTGGCTGGCAGAAGGTGTTTGACGACAACATCCGGATTGGCTTCCTTGCGCACGCCGCAAAGTACAGCGATGCGCTGGCACAGGGACAAGTCATCGCGCCCGCGGCCACGCTCGCGGAAATGCAGCGCATCATCACCAATGACCATGTCAATGCCGGGCTCGCGCTGTTGTTCATGACAATCGTCGTGCTGATCGTGCTGCTCGGTTTGCGCAGTGCCTTGCGGGCGAGGAGAAACCCGGTTCCGATGACGGGCGAGACGCCCTATGTGGCGCTGGCCTCGGTGCGCTCATGAGTGCGATTGGGCGGGAGTTGAAGAACATCTTGGAGAGGTGCAGGACTTTGTTGGGACGTGGTTATCGGGCTCAATCCTTTCTCGCTGGTTGGACGCGTGCCGTGCAGATTGCACGGCGTTGCATCGGCGTGCCCGACTACGACACGTATCTGTGTCATCTGCGCGAACACCATCCGGATCGTGTGCCGATGAGCTACCCCGAATTTTTCGTGGAGCGCCAGAACGCCCGATACAAGGGCGGCGGTGGGCGATGCTGCTGAAGCCTGTCATGGGGTGGTATTGAGCAACAGGCTTGTCTTGTTCCGGCTTGAGCCTGTGTCATCAGCCCCGGCCCAGCTCCAGCCAGGTATCAGCGAAGCGTCATGTTCGCGATTTTCATGTCCATCAAGGCGCGTTCGGCGGCAGCATGCGCATGGATCGCTGTGGTGTCGAACAGCGGCACATCCACGTCCTCCTGCCTCATGAGAAGACCGATTTCCGTGCATCCAAGAACAATGCCTTGTGCGCCTCGGGCAACCAGGCTTGTGATGATGCGCTGAAAGAGCTCGCGGGACGTGTCGCTGATGGTGCCCAGGCAAAGTTCTTCATAGATCACGCGATGGACGTGTTCGCGATCCCTGGGTTCAGGGGTGATGACTTCCACGCCATGGGGATAGGACAGCCGGTTCCTGTAGAAGTCCTGTTCCATCGTGAATTGCGTGCCGAGCAGGCCGATCCGGCTCAGTCCGGCGACGCGGATGGCTCGGGCCGTGGCATCGGTGACGTGCAACAGGGGAATCGTGGTCGCCTCCTCTATTGCCGCCGATACCTTGTGCATGGTGTTCGTGCAGAGGACGAGGAAGTTCGCACCGGCAGCTTCGAGCGCGCAGCCGGCGTCGGCAAGGATCTGACCGGCTGCACTCCAGTCCCCGGACCGCTGCAATCGATCGATGTCGTCGAAATCCACGCTGTAGAGAATCAGTCGGGCGGAATGCAGGCCACCGCACCGGCCCTTGACCCGCTCGTTGATAAGTCGGTAATAGATCAGGCTGGATTCCCAGCTCATGCCACCAATCAGGCCTATCGTCTTCATGACTGCCTCGGATGTGTCAGGTGTGCAAACGTGTTCGAGAGTTCGCACATGCAAGAATGCTACCAAGCCTTGCCTCCCGGCCGAATTCGGGTCGTGACCCGCATTCAGCAAAATTCAGCCTGCGTGAGCGGTCATGGATCTGTTTGAACAGGACGCGCTGGAAACCGAGGTCCGCAAGCAACCGTTGGCGGAAGGGGCTGCCGTGTTGCGAAATCTTGCGCGAGGTCGAACGCCGGATCTGCTCGTTGCCATCGAAGCGGCGCTCGAGCAGGCACCGTTGAGAAACATGACAACGCCAGGTGGCGCCATGATGTCGGTGGCGATGAGCAATTGTGGTTCACTGGGCTGGGTCAGCGACCGGCGCGGCTATCGCTACGAGCCACGCGATCCATTGACGCAACGCGCCTGGCCTCCAATGCCAGCCGTGTTCAGCGTGCTGGCCGCAGAGGCGGCGGCCATGATCGACGTCCCTGATTTCATCCCGGATGGCTGTCTGATCAACCGATACCAACCCGGCGCACGCATGGCCCTGCACCAGGATCGCGATGAAGGCGACCTGGGCGCACCCATCGTGTCGGTTTCGCTTGGTCTGCCGGCGGTTTTCCTGTTTGGCGGCTGCCTCCGTGCGGACAAGCCGGTGGCTGTACCCGTGCGGCACGGTGATGTGATTGTATGGGGCGGTGCTTCGCGCCTCAGGTTTCATGGCGTGCGCCCGATAAAATCCGGAATCCATCCGCTGACCGGCCCCTGTCGGTTCAACCTGACCCTGCGCAAGGCAGGCCCCTGGCCGCCATCCGGATTGTGATGTCGGGCTTGCGCAAGGGGCACGACTGCCTGCAAGGTCGACATCTCCGTCCCGACTCAAGTCCAGCGCCATGACCCTGCGTGCAACCGGTTCCTTCAAGGTGAGCCTGAATCCTCTGGATCTCAATGAAGTAGGCGACAACGAGATGCGGGCAAGGATTTCCATCAACAAGCAGTTCAGCGGCGATCTTGAGGCCAGCAGTGTTGGCGAGATGCTGAGTGCCATGGGCTCGGTGAAGGGTTCAGCCGGCTACGTGGCCATCGAGCATGTCACCGGCACCCTGCAGGGGCGCAAGGGCAGCTTTATCCTGCAGCACACGGGCACGATGAACCGGGGCGCACCCAGCCTTTCGGTCACGGTCGTGCCCGACTCCGGTACCGGCCAGCTGGCCGGCATCAGCGGATCCCTGAGTATCGATATTCGCGAGGGCGTTCACTATTACGGCCTGGATTACCGCCTGGAAGGCTTGAGCTGAGGCGCTTGCACGGGTATTGGCAGGTCGCGCCATCGGACCGCTGGAAATCGTGCGCCGGCGGCCCCGTCATGGCATAATCCGCGACCTTTTTCGCGTCCCGGTATTCGCCGGACGACCCGCAACCCTTTGGAGTAGCAATGGATTTCCTTATCAGTTCCGCGTATGCACAGGCCGCGCCGGCTGCCGGCGCACCGAATCCGCTGATGTCTTTCCTGCCGCTGATCATCATCTTCGGCATTTTCTATTTCATGCTGATCCGCCCGCAGATGAAGCGCGCCAAGGAAGCCAAGGCCATGGTCGCCGCTTTGGCCAAGGGTGACGAAGTCCTCACCAATGGTGGCCTGGTTGGCCGCATCGAGGACATCGCCGACTCTTTCATCACCCTGGAAATCGCCGACAACGTCAGCGTCAAGGTGCAGAGGAACGCGGTAACCGCAGTTCTGCCAAAAGGCACGATCAAGCAGGCTTGATATTGCATCGGGTAAGCCCAACGCTCGGGTAGCCGGGCGCGAGGTCAAGGGATTTCCGATCGCAATGAACGCGATCGGTGATTCCGGGCTGCACTGCGGAATGGACGAAAGACACGCTGGGCTATTCGGCAACAGCGCAAAACCGGATTGGCAAGAATGAACGATTACCCCCGCTGGAAACACATCCTGGTCGCGATAGTGGCCTTCATTGGTGTGTTGTATGCAATACCATCGTTGTACCAGAAGCAGCCAGCCGTACAGGTCCTGGCGAACAAGAGCGCTGTTGTCGATGAAGCTCTCAAGGAGCGTGCCCTGCAGGCTCTGCAGGAGCGCAAGATCGAGTTCGAGCGTGTCGAAATCAACGATGACCGCCTGCTTGCCCTGTTCCCGAATACCGATTCCCAGCTTTCGGCCGCCAGCGCCCTGCGCACCGATCTTGGCGACAACTACACGGTTGCGCTGAATCTGGCTTCCACGGTGCCGGAATGGATGCGCATGATTGGCGCCAACTCGATGCCGCTGGGACTCGACCTCCAGGGTGGTGTGCACTTCCTCATGGAGGTTGACCAGAAGAGTGTGCTGCTGGCCCAGGAGCAGCGCTATGTCGACGACATTCGCAGCCTGATGCGCGAAAAGGAAATCCGCAACGTAAAGGTCGATCGTGGTGCCCAGGGCATCATTGTCCAGGTTGCCGACGAAGACGAGCGTGATGCGGTCGCGGCTGCCATTGGCGCCAATCTTCTCGATCTCAACGTCAACGATGGCCAGACCATTGGCGGCTTGCCGACCCTGGTGGCTACGGTCAAGCCGGAGCGCATCAAGGAAATCGCCGACAACACGATCAAGCAGAACGTCGGCACCTTGCGCAACCGCATCAACTCGCTCGGTGTCGCAGAGCCGATGATCGTGCAACAGGGCGACAGCCGCATCGTCGTCGAATTGCCGGGCTTGCAGGACACGGCAGAGGCCAAGAAGCTGCTCGGTGCCACGGCGACACTGGATTACCGCGCCGTCGACGAGAGCGTCAACGTGGCTGAGGCCGTGCGTACCGGATCGGTGCCACCTGATTCGCGCATCTACTATTTCAAGGATGGCCGTCCGGCCGTACTGAAGAAGAAAGTCATCGTCACCGGTGATGAGCTGGTCGACGCGTCCAGTGCGACGGACCAGCAGACCGGCACGCCGGCGGTTTCGGTCGTGCTGAACTCCACGGGTGCTCGCAGCATGCTGGAGTTCAC
This sequence comes from Dokdonella sp., assembly GCF_049593775.1. Taxonomy (GTDB): domain Bacteria; phylum Pseudomonadota; class Gammaproteobacteria; order Xanthomonadales; family Rhodanobacteraceae; genus Dokdonella. The sequence goes on from NZ_JBAWHJ010000368.1 coordinate 6,025, forward strand.
CTCGCAGAATGTCGGAAAGGGCATGGCCGTCGTCCTCGTGGAACGCATTCCCGAAGTAAAAATTGTCGACGGTGAGGAAGTTCGCAGCGCGAAAATCACCGAAGAGATCATCAGCCTGGCCACGATCCGCGGTGTCTTCTCGAGCCGATTCGAGACAACCGGGCTGGAAAGTGCCAAGGCGGCCTCCGAGTTGGCGCTGTTGCTGCGTTCCGGCTCGCTGGCTGCGCCCGTGGATATCGTCCAGGAGCGCGTGATTGGATCAACCCTCGGCGCCGACAACATCCGCAAGGGCATGAATGCGGTCATCCTCGGCCTGCTGCTCGTGGTTGTCTTCGTCGCGATCTACTACAAGGTTTTCGGCCTGATTGCCGATGTGGCTCTCTTGATGAACCTGGTCCTCGTGGTGGCCGTGCTCAGCATCTTCCAGGCGACCCTGACCCTGCCTGGCATTGCCGGCATCGTGCTGACCCTCGGCATGGCAGTCGATGCGAACGTACTGATCTGCGAGCGAATTCGAGAGGAGTCGCGCAATGGCATGACACCGTTCGCCGCGATTCGCGCTGGCTACGAAAAGGCCTGGTCAACCATTCTGGATGCCAATGTCACCACCTTGATCGCAACGGTCAGCCTGATGACGTTCGGCTCGGGTCCCATTCGCGGCTTCGCCATCGCCCTGTCGATCGGCATCCTCACGTCGATGTTCACATCGGTGACCGGTACTCATTCTCTTGTCGCGCTGATCTTCGGTCGCTCGAAGCTCAAGTCGCTGCCGATCTGACCTCAAGGATTCATTCATGGAACTCTTCAATCCGAACAGCAAGATCGACTTCATGCGATGGGGCAAGACCAGCCTCGTGCTTGCGGCCATCATTTCGATCCTTGCGGCTGCGGTGATTTTCACTCGCGGCATCGATTACGGGCTTGATTTCACCGGCGGCACGAGTGTCGAGGTCAGCTACGAGGATGCGGCCACCGTCGCCGAAGTCCGCTCAGCCCTTACGGCTGGTGGTTTCGACAATGCGGTTGTGCAGACTTTCGGCGGCACCAATGATTTCGCCATCCGCATCGTCGCCGACAAGGAAGCGGAAGCGACCACGCAGGAAGCCAGCGTGCAAGCTAACGACATGGTTGCCGCGAACGTGTTGGCAGCGCTGCGCGCGCAACGTCCTGATGCCAGTGTGCTCGGCAGCGAGTTCGTTGGAGCCCAGGTTGGCGAAGAGCTGCGTGAAAGTGGTCTCGTCGCGATCATCTTCGTTGTCGCCGGCATCACGCTCTACCTGTGGATCCGTTTCGAGTGGCGTTTCGCCGTGGCCGCGATCATCACGGAAATCCACGATACGCTGTTCACGGTGGCAATCTTCGTGATGGTTGGGGGGGAGTTCGACTTGCCGGCTCTGGCCGCGGTGCTGTCGGTCATCGGTTACTCGATCAACGACACCATCGTCGTCTTCGATCGAGTTCGCGAGTCGTTCCGTGCTTCGCGCAAGGGCGAGCCATCCCAGGTCCTAAACAAGTCGATCAATACGACCCTGTCACGCACCATCATGACCAGCTCGACGACGGCGCTTGCTGTCGGTACCCTGTACTTCATCGGCGGTCCGGCACTTGAGAACTTTGGTCTGATCATGCTGATCGGTATCTTCATTGGTACCCTCTCGTCGATCTTCATTTCCAACCCGTTGCTCCTCGTGCTCGGTGTCTCCAAGCAGGACCTGATGCCGACGCTCAAGGACGATCCCGAACTCGAACGCCGGCCGTAAGTGGCGCGTCAAGTTAGAATCTACGGGGCGCTTCGGCGCCCCGTTCCTTTTGCGGAGTGTGCAGGCTTGGCTGGCAAACCATCCCGACCACCAAACGGCAAGCGAGTATCGCCGCCCTCAACCGGGCAGCATGGACTGGCGCGGGTGATATCCAAGCGCGGCATCTGCTCCCGATCGCAGGCTGAAGTCATGGTGCGCGCAGGGCGGGTCAGCGTTGATGATGTATTCGTGCGTGATCCGGAAACCCGCACCGTTTCCGATGCGCGGATCGCCATCGACGGCAAGCCGGCTGTTTCAGCATCAAGGAAATACCTGATGCTCAACAAGCCGCGGGGACTGGTTACCACGACTGATGACGAACACGGTCGAGATACGGTGTATGCCTTGTTCAAGGATGCCGGCCTGCC
>NZ_JBAWHJ010000369.1:0-2252 GCF_049593775.1 Dokdonella sp.
ATATCTACCGATTCCTCAGCTACAACTACGAGGAAGGTGACGAAATTTATCTGTTCGGTTTCAGCCGTGGTGCGTTTACCGTGCGTACGCTGGCCGGGTTCATGAGTCGCGTAGGCTTGCTCGACAAGGGTGACGATTACTATGTGCCCGATGTCTACGCGGCTTACGAGTCGAACGAGACGGTCGGTTCGGCGCGCTGGGAACAGATCTTCCACAACGTGAAGGTTCGTCGTGAATGCCCGCCGATTCGCATGATCGGCGTCTGGGATACCGTGGGCTCGCTTGGAGCGCCGGGGTTTCTTGGGCGTGTGGTCAATCGCAACAAGTACAAGTACCACGACATCACCCTGAACCGGTATATCCGGAATGCCTTTCACGCCCTGGCCATCGACGAGCAGCGCAAGCCGTTCGCGCCCGATCTCTGGAAGCGGCCGGCCGACTGGCAGGGTCAGCTCGAACAGGCCTGGTTTGCCGGCGTGCACAGCAATATCGGCGGTGGCTACACGCCTGATTGGCTGGCCAACGAGGCACTGCACTGGATGATCGAGAAGGCGGAGGCGCTGGGCTTGAAGTTCAATGCGGCGTATCTCAATTTCTTCGCGCCGGTGTACTACTCGGAACTGAAGGATTCAATGACCAAGGTCTATCGCGTCATGGGTCGGAACATTCGCGAACTTGGCACGCATCAGGCGGATGGAGAAGCGGTGCACAAGTCGGCCGTTGATCGTGCCAACGATCCGAAGTGCGAGTACCAGGTGGACAATCTCAAGCAGTATCTCGACAGCGGCAAGGCCCGCATTGTCGACACAACGAGGATAGAGCGCGGACGCCAGCAGTGAGAAGGGTGCTTTCCGACATCAGGCAGCGGGTCTGGTATATCGAGGCCCGAAGCTGTGCTTCCAGCAAGGACTTTGCATCGGAAGATGCAGCGTCCATGGGCAGCGGCGTGCTTGTCGAAATCGAGCATCGTGGAGAGCCCAAGAAAGTTCGCCGTTACCTGTTGACCTGTGCCCACGTTGTACGGCGGAAAGTCGCCGGTACCAACGAGTGGGGCGGGGCGGTCCACGATGAAATCCTGTGCTGGCGCCGCGGCCAGGGTTACACGCGCACCTACAAGGACAAGCGCCACTGCGGCGATCATCCCGATATCTTCCGCGCAAGCCTGAGTGCGCTTTCGCCTTGTGGTGGTCGGCCTGACGGATTGCCGGACGATCTGCGCGATGCACCGAACGACTGGGTCTTGCTCGAAATTGACGATCCGGCGTTTCAGAAGCAGGGTCGTCCGGTACGCTGGGATGCGATTGACGAAGACGATTCTGTCTGGATCGTCGGCTATCCCGGCGGCGCTGGCCTGACTCGACATGCGTCGGGCACGAGCATCTGGGTGAATGGCAGCATCGTGGAAAATCTCGCCACCGGACCATTCAGTCAGGAGCGAATGCCGGGAGCCGGCATGCTCAGCTTGTCAGGTGTCGACGAGACACGACCGGGCATGAGTGGTGGCGGAATCTTCAATGCCTCGGGAGCCCTGGTCGGCCTGCATCGCGCCGCAGACGACATGGCGATGCAGCGCAACGCGATCGCCGCCACGCATATTCGCGATGCACTGGATACGCGGCGAAATGCATACCCGACGACGCCGACGCGGATTTCCGGGATATCAACCGGAACCCGTCGTGCGGCAATCGCCTTGCTTCTGGTCGCGGTGATGGCAAGCGCAGCCTGGGCGCTGCTGCGCCCGCGTGATTGTCTGCTGCAAGTCAATGTACGAACTACGCCGGATGGGAAAATAGCACGGGTTGTGGATGTCACTCGTGCAAGCGGCAATACCGAATCACAAGTACTTTCACCGGGCGGTGCGGCAGGCATCAGCCTGTCAAACATGGCATCACGCGAACCCTGGCAACTCGGCTTGCGATTCGAGAATGCCGCGTCAGGGAAAATCGAACTGATGGGTTGCCCGTCGTCGCCGGCAACACACGTACTGGAGGAGGCTCATGTCGAGCTGGTGCCGCAATAGTTGTTTGTCTATCGCGTTGGCGTTGCTCGCCGCGTGCGGGGACGACTCGCCTGCGCCGGCGACCGTGCTGATAGGCAGTGTCATCGATGGCGCGACCGAAGAGCCACTACCCGGTGCCGAAGTGCAAGTCGCATTCGGCGCCGAGGTCGAGGCAAACGTGCTGACAGATGAAGCCGGTCGCTTCCAGTTGCAGTTCCCGGCGCCTGCGGGACCCGGTTCCCAGTCACTGGAG
>NZ_JBAWHJ010000370.1:0-7851 GCF_049593775.1 Dokdonella sp.
GGTGGCCTTTGAAGCATGGCTCGCCAACAGGTCTAGCAGGCGTGGGGTATGTTGCTCATTCGGCCCGTCGTCGAATGTCAGGTGCAGGTTGCGGCCAGCGGCGACTCCGGTCGTCAGCATCCATGAATCCGGCAACCATCTGAGCAACTTCAGCTTGTTGGGTCTTGGATTCATTGCGCGTATCCGGAATGGGTGTGCTCCTGCCGCTGCAGGACACGGCAAGGCGGTTCCACGCGTTGCGCGTGACACCAAGCACGAAACCGCAATCTTACGCGGCGAGCGTCGAAACGACTAGCTAAGACAATGCGTACACGGCGTCGTAACGTGCAGCCATGGTCGTGACGGAACCTTCATCCAGAACCCACTCCCGGCTGGCCCTGCCCATCCTGGCCATCCGCGCCGGATTTTTCAGCAACTCGACCAACGCATTGGCGAGTGCGTCTTCGGAGCGAGCCGGGATCACGATGCCATTGACGCCGTCGAGCACGATCTCGGCATTGCCGCCTACGTCCGTTGCGATGATAGGCAAGCCCGCCGCGCACGCTTCGAGCAATGCAATCGAATAGCCCTCGGTAAGCGATGGCAGTGCGAACAGGTCAAAGCCGCGCAGGAGTTCACCAACATCGCTGCGGTCGCCCAGCAGGAAGACGCGCGCACCGGCACCACTCTGGTCTGCCTGTTTCTGCAACCCGGCTCGAAGGGCACCATCACCGACAATAACCAGCGCAGCATCGGAAACCTGCTCGAACACCTTCGCAAAAGCAGCAATCAGGCTGGATTGATCCTTGGCCCAGTTGAGCCGACCTACGGTGCCGATCACACGCGTACCGCCTGGCAAGCCAAGGCTAGTCGCCAGACGCGTGGACGATGCATCGTCGGCCGGATCGAATTTCTCCACCCGAATCCCGTTGGCCACGGCCAGCAGCTTTTCCGCCGGCACCGCGCCGCTCCTGAGCATGTCCTTTCTGGCCGCTTCGCAAACGGTGACCACGAAATCGGTGCGCGCCAGTGAACGTCGATAAATCCATTCGCGACGGCTAACGGTAGCGAGGCCACCCATTCCATGCCGGGTATTTATCGTGCGACGAATTTCCAGGCCGATTGCAGCCAGGACTGCGTGGTAGTGAGCCACGGCATTGTGCGTATGAAGTACCTCGCTGCCGTGATCGCACAGGTGATCGCGCAGGCGTCGAATCGCGGCAAAATCGAATCCCCGTTGTTTTCTGCATGCGTATACCGGCACGCCTTGCTCGACGAGTTCGTCGGCCAGCGAACCTCGCTCGAACAGGCAGATGACCTGGCAATCATGTCCCAACGTGCGCTGAGCGCCGATCAGGTCGATGACGGCACGCTCGAGGCCACCCCGATTCAGGTTCTCGACGACGTGACTGATCTTCACGACGGCCTGGGTTCCTGGTCGAGTTCGCAAACCGCAACGCGGAACTTGCCACTGGCGCTGGTCGGAATGTGTTCGACTTCATGAAACCGAACGGACACACTGTCACCCAGCACCTGGGCCAGCTCATGGCGGAGTTGCTGCCGGTTTGATTCTCCGAAACCCGGCTCCGGAACAATATAGGCATCCAGTACCGACAGTTCTCTCTGGACGACCTGATAGTGCTTGACCCGGTCCACGCCAAGGAAGGCGTAGACGATGTACTCGCCAGGCAGGATATGTCCGGCCGTCGTGCGAAGAGTATCCAGCTTGCGCCCATCGATCCGCTGCAGAAGCGGCAATCCCCTTCCACAGCTGCAGGCTCCATCAGCAGCCGTGGCCAGGTCGCCATTGACGTAGCGCAGCAGCGGCATGCCGTAGTTGTGCAAGTCGGTCAGGATCACCTCGCCGATCCGGTCTCCGGCCGGACTCGCCTGCATCGACCCAAGCTCGACGCGAAGGTGGTCGGCGGTGATATGCAAGCCATCGCGCTGCTCGCACTGCGAAGCGATCAGCATGACTTCCCGGCACCCGTAAGTATTGAACACAGGGCAGCCGAAGGCTTTCTCGATCACTTTGCGCTGCGCATCGTGCAGGGCTTCCGCCGCGCTCAGGATCGACTGTGGCCGATGAACCTTGAGCTCGTGCTGCAGGATCCACTCGGCCATGCGCAGCAGCGGTCCGGCGTAGCCGACCAGAACCTCGGGCCGAAACCGGTTGAAGCGCTCGACATACTCCGGCATGCGCTCCTCGCTCATCAGGAAGGCATTGAGCATGTATCGATTGAACGCCGCGTGGTAGATGGCTTCCTTGATGCGATGAATCCGGCTCGGATCGATGATGTGCATTCCCCACAGATACAGGGTGCGTCGCCCCATGCGGGCGCCAGCCCAGGCATAGCCGCGCCACATTGCGGCAATGCGACGTTCGTAGCTTTCCCGCGTGTATCCGAACTTCAACGGCTCGCCCGTGGAACCGCCCGTGGTCTTGTATAGCAACCCCTCGCGCATGGAAGGCGCATGCAGGTCCTCGAAATTGGCGCGAATCTCGGGTTTGGTGAGGACCGGCAACTGCGCGTAGTCCTCGAACGAACGCAGATCGGCAGGCGTGATGCCGAGCTCCTTCCAGCGCCGCTGGTAGTACGGCACCTCATTCCAGCAAAATTCGATCAGTCGCTTGAGCTTCTTCCATTGCAGTTCGGCAATCTGCTCGGCAGGCAGCCATTGGTTGTGCTCGTACTCGCGCAGATAGGCCAGCGTGGGCCGACGACGCAGCCCGCTTTCATAGAGCGGGAACAGCACGCGGCTGAATGCGGTTTCGTACCAGCGGCTCATTGCACCTGCCTCGTCGTCTTGCGTCCGGACCATTCCAGCAGCTGCATCAGCGCAGCCGGCCGGCCACGCGTGTAGCGCTGCAACAACTGCTGAAGATGCTCGATGTCGTTGCTGCTCCAGCAACGCAGCAGCAAGGTCAGAAACGCATACAGCATTGCAATCACGACGCCTCCCACAAGCAGCGTTGGCAGCGCCGGCCAATGGCCACGCAGCGGCAGCGCCGCCAATGCCGCCAGCGCCGCAGCCATCGTGATGCGCAGCAAGCGAGCCCAATCCGGGTGCAGGCCGATGGCACGCAGGGCGAGGATCGTGACGGCCGCGGCGTTGATGATGGCAACAACAAGATAGGCCAGCACCGCGCCGTTCAAGCCGTGGGCCCGGATCAGCACGATATCAAGCAGGATCTTCAGCAAACCCAGACTGACTACCATGATCAGAATGGTGAGCTGGCGATCGGCACTCACAAGAAGGCTCGACCCACCCTGGGTTACCGTGGCCAGTGAACAGGCGAACAGACAGACCGCGAATACAGGCGCTGCCGCAGCGTACTGGGCACCGTATAGCAGAGCGATGATCGGGGCACTGAAGACGGCACCAAAGGCCACCAGCGGCGCCGCAAGCATGGCCAGGTACGAGGTCGATGCAACAAACCGCTGGCCTGCAACGTCACGCCCCTGGCTCAGTGCATTGGCCATCATCGGCAACAACAATGCTCCGACGACGCCGGGCACGAGCATTGCCGCACCAACGGCCAACTGGTACGCCACCTTGAACATGCCGGCGGCATCCGCTGTACCAAACATGTTGAGGAAGAATACTTCGACCTCGCTGGCCGCGAGAAAACCGACCGTCACGGTCACCGCAACCAGGCGCATGTGACGTCGCACCCTGCTCAAGAGGGTTGGGGGCAGTACAACATCCTTGCCCGGTGGCGGGATCATCCGTGACGTGAGCATTTGCGAAACGCCGTAGAACAACGCGCTGGAAATCAGGAAGACCACCAGCAGCGCCTCGACTTCCGCGTCCACCCACCAGGCAAGGACAACCAGGCCGAGGTTGATCGGCGTTGCAATGCTGGCAACGATCGCGGTGGCGCGGAAATCCTCGAAGCCCTTGGCGATACCCACATTGAACATGTACTGCGCACGCAGACTGACCGCTATCACGAGAAAGCCGAACATCATCACGTGATTGAATCCGGGCGTGATCCGGTTGCCGGCGAAATACATCAGCAGGCCGCCAATGACGAGCACTGCGAGCAGGAACCATCGTTGCGCCCGACGCAGGTAGGCAATGGTAATGGCGATCTGGTCTTCCTTTCCGGCTCCGCGCAGCTCGGCAACAAACTTGATCACGGCACTCGCGGTTCCCGAGTTGGTCATCGCAACGCCCATGGCAACCATCCAGATCACCGCGCTGTAGGCACCAAAATCCTCCGGCCCGAGATGTCTGGCAATGAAGATCGACGTGAGCATGCCGAGCAGGTACTCGGTGTAGATGCCGACACTGGAAAACAGCGTGTTGCGGATCGCCTTCTTGCGGACGTTCACATCGTCACCAGGAGGAGCTTCACGATCACATAGAGTCCAAACGTGCAGGCAGCGGCGACAAGGGGCCAGCGCAGGATGTCCCGCGCCAGGTCAAAGCGAGGCAGGCCGGGATAGCGGCGGCAAGCGCCCGTGTAATAGCCGAGCACGAGGGCGGCAAGCAGGTACAGAAGGATGACATAGCTGCGACTGAGAAAGAACGCAGCCGAATAGAACCCGACTTGCGAGAGCAGCAGGGTGGTTGCGAGGGAACGTTCCGTTTTCCATTCGGCGATGGCCTGTTCGCCATCCAGTTCGGGCTGATGCTTGATCACCGCCATGACCATCCTGAAACCGTAGATGACGAATGCAAGCCAGATGGTGAGACCGATGATTCCGGTCTCGGCCAGCACCAGCACGAATGAATTGTGCGCGGTGAGATTCGCATTGTTGTCCGCAAACTGAAGCGGCCCTACACCGAACAGCGGATTGGCAAGGAACATTTCCAGGCCGGCGTACCAGGCATCGACGCGACCTGCGGCAGAGGATTCGCTGGCATCGATATTGGCCATTCGCGAGGGCAGCATCAGCAGTCCGCCGAGCATGCCCGCACCCAGCATCCCAGCCATGATCAATCCGCGACGCTGCCAGAGCCAGACGGCCGCGATGGCAACAATCGCAAGCAGTGCGCCACGTGAAGCCGTCAGGTAGATGCCATAGACAAGCACGCCCGCTGCACCCCACCAGAACAGTCGGCGCAAACCCAGCCAGCCACCCCGGCTGGCCAGGAACAGGGCCATGGGCAGGGTGATGATGAAAAGCAGGCCGAGATCATTGGGGTCATTGAAGATGCCCAGATACTGGATGCGTGTTTCCTGCGACAGCCCGACACCGGTCCAGCCGACACCCTGGCTGACCTGGTCGATGCCATGGATGGCCAGGATCACGCCACTCAGGACGAACACCAGCATCGTCTTCCTGACCCGGCCCAGATCCACGGCAGCATGTGCGAGCACGGTGAATGCGAGCACGGTCGGGCCGAAGCTCTCGAGCTGAATGAGGGCACCACCAAACCAGCCGTTGACGATTTGCGACAGCATCAGCACGACCAGGAACAATCCCAGCAACACATATTGCGGTGGTGACAGGTGCTTGTTGCGCGAAGGCAGCCAGAAGACGAAGGCGATCATCAGCACGATCGGCAACATCGGAATTCCGGAGTCGACCAGTGCCGGATAGTCCTGGGGGCGCACCAGGACGAGAACGAGGTAGAGCAGGATGAAGAAGAACATCAGGCTAGCCCGGACTGTTCATGAGTGGGCGCGATGATCGAGCAGACCATTGGACCAAGGCGACGCTGATCAAGGCGATAGCGGGCACTATCACCGCGTGAGCGAAATGCGGCGTGGATTCAGGGGACAAGCGAGGGCGCGTTTCATTCATGAATAATTCGGGCTAGTAGGCGCTCAACCAATTCGCTGGCGTGAAGGATAGGTGAAAGCCTCGGGAATCCCGAGCAGTGAAGCAAACCATGCCTGATCCATGTGACGTTCGATCGGCAGACGGCGCAACTCGAACTCCGGCTGGCGTGGTACCTGGCTGGTTCCCGCAACGTAGCTGCACCCGAGCCGGTATCCGGATTCGCGCACGGCGTCGATGACGGCATTGTTGTAGGCGTCATGGCCACCGACCGGGTAGGAAATCACATCGGTATCGGCGAGCAACTCCCGATCAATCGTCAGCTTCGACTCGGCAACTTCCGCAAGCATGGCTTGTGCCGGCAACTTCGCCAGCATGTTGTGCCAGATCCCATGCGAGCCGATTTCCATGCCGGCAGCCTGCATTTCACGCAACTGATCCCAATTCACCGGACGGCAGTCCGGATGACCTGACTCACGCGGCATTCCCCACTCATGCTCGAGACCTTCGATGATCGTCGATTGAAGGCCGGCATCCAGCCATTTCATGCGATCCAGCAGCCGCGCGGCTACGAGACGCCGCGCAGACCGGGATTCAGGCAAGGCCTCTTCAATCTCCAGCTCCCCGATGCGCAATCGTGCAGCCGGTGAATGCACGAGCATGTGCACCAGCCAGTCGTAGGCATAGGCCCTTCCGCTGTCGACATGTCCGGTCGAAACGAAGAACGTCGCCGGAACACCCAGTTCTTGAAGAATCGGGAACGCAATCCTGTAGTTGTCGTCATAGCCGTCATCGAAGGTGACGATGACCGATTTCGGCGACAGGGAACGCCCCTGCTCCCAGGCTTCGATGACATCACGGAACCGGATCGGCACGTAGTGGCGCCTGAGCCATTCCATCTGGGCACGAAACTGTTCGGCCGAGGCGCTGACCAGGTCAAGATCGAATCCGAATGCATCTTCGTCCTCGATGCTGAGGACGCGATGGTAGGCGAGGATACGCAGATCGCGAACCATCGCGGAACGCAGCATGGACGCAAGGTTGACGAGCCGCGTTCGCCAGAGGACCGAGGCAAGAAAGTGCCTCCGACTGCGCCTTGTCGCCGACGCCGATTCTGCATGGGTCATCGCCGACATGCTGTTTGCCCCTCCGCTGTGCGATCTCCGGGTGTGCCTGTTGCGTGCGCGCAACTGCGCCAATGTGCGTGGCGCGGTAAGATTGTATGTGCAAGGGGACAGGAATGGCAGGCAACACCGATTTCATCGCGCTCTATCAGGAATTGGAGCTCAACGCCGGCTGCACGCTGGAGGCGTTCAAGCACGCCTATCGAAAGCGTGTTGCGGCACTGCATCCCGACCGCAAGGGTGCCCACCCTCGCGCGCAACAGGACCTGCAACGCCTCAACGCCCTCTACACCGCGGCAATGGAGTTCCACCGCCGCCACGGACGCCTGCCCGGTGCCGCCCAACTGGGCTCGGGCGGTGCGCCTGGGCCTGTGCCAGCCCAGCCGAGGGAACCAGCCGCCGTGCAAGAGCCAGCCAGCGAATCGCGGGGCAGCTCACGTGCGGTTCTGGCTATCGTGGTACTGATCGTCATCGGACTGTGGATTGGCGCGAATTTCGCCCCGGCCGAAGATCCGAAAATTTCTTCCAGCCCTGCCCAGGCTGACAGCATCCAGCAGACGAAACCGGCAGCGGCGGTAGTCAGCATCATTGATCTTGGCGTCTCTGCCCAGCAGGTTCGCGACATCCAGGGTGAACCGGTCTCCGGTTGGGAACAGCGATGGGAGTACGGTCCTTCGTGGGTGGCATTTCGTTGCGGCGTCGTCATTGACTGGTACAGCTCGACCCTGCGCCCGCTGAAGGTGGCCACCGAACATCCACCCGCTACGACGAAATGGTCACCCCCACGCAACTGCAAGGAATAGCCTGACCGATGTTGAGTAAAGCCAAAGCCCTGCTGCAAAAGGTAAAACGGCGTTCCTGGATGAAGTACGCCTTGCGAGGGGTCGGGCCAAACGACAATCACGAGCGCCTGGATCTGGCCTATTCGATCGCCGATCCGTGGAACATGGAGTCGCCGGGCGAAATCTCGCGCTTCGAAGGCACCAATCGCATCATCGAACGGGAGTTTGGAT
>NZ_JBAWHJ010000371.1:0-2058 GCF_049593775.1 Dokdonella sp.
GTATACGTGCCGTGCCGGACCACGCGGAAAACGGACTTCGCAGCCAGGTTGCCGGCGTTCCGCAACTGGACCTGACCGAACTGATCGACCGCAAGCTCAAGCGCTTCATGGGCGATGCGGCCGCCTACACGTATGTGGCCATGCGCGATGCGATTGCCGATGCCGGCCTGGTGATCGAACAGGTTTGCCATCCGCGCACCGGTGTCATCGCCGGATCAGGTGGTGGATCGGCACAGTGGCAAATTGAAACCGGCGACCTGTTGCGCGCGAAAGGAGTACGCCGGGTCGGACCCTACATGGTTCCACGAACCATGTGCTCGACGGTTTCAGCCACGCTGGCAACGGCGTTCGGCATTCTGGGGCTCAGCTACTCGATTGCTGCGGCCTGTGCCACTTCCGCCCATTGCATTGGCGCGGCCGCCGACCTGATTCGTCACGGTGGCCAGGACATCATGTTTGCTGGCGGCGGTGAAGAAGTGCATTGGGGCATGACTGCGCAATTCGACGCGATGGGCGCACTCTCGACCGGCTTCAATGCGACCCCTGGAGTGGCTTCGCGACCATACGATACCGATCGTGACGGGTTTGTCATTGCGGGCGGTGGCGGCATCCTCGTGCTCGAGGAATACGAACACGCCAAGGCCAGAGGCGCGACGATCCACGGCGAACTGATTGGCTACGGCGTCACTTCAGACGGTGCCGACATGGTGGCACCAAACGGCGAAGGCGCAACGCGATGCATGCGCCAGGCACTGAGCGGACTGACTGTGCCCATTGACTATCTCAACACGCACGGCACCTCCACTCCACTCGGCGATATCGTCGAACTCAACGCAGTGCGTGATGCCTTCGGTACGCACGTCCCTGCCCTGTCATCGACCAAGGCGCTGAGCGGACATTCACTGGGAGCCGCCAGCGTGCACGAAGCCGTCTACAGCCTGCTCATGTTGAATGAAGGATTCATGGCTGGCTCGGCGCATATCGACAACCTTGATCCACGGGCCGAGGGTTTTCCGATTGTGCGCGAAACGCGTGATGCCAAACTCGATACCGTGATGTCGAACAGTTTCGGATTCGGCGGCACCAACGCAACGCTGATTTTCGGTCGGGTCTGATTCGAATGCGAAAGCCTGGCCCGCTGGACCAGTAGCGTCCTGCGCGCTACTACGTGACTGATGCGGGCGCGCCAACCCGCTGGCGCACGCGTTCCTGCAAGTATTCAAAATACAGATCGATGTAGCTGATGCTGTTCTCGTGGTCGATCAAATAGGGATTCATGAGCGTGTGACGCAGGATCACCAGCCTGTCGTTGCCATCGTCTGCATCGAGCGTGCCGGCATTCAGGCCCAGTGCGTCGAAGATGCGGTGCATCTCGACCGCACCCAGCGCTTCAGGCCGCAAAGTCGTCATTGATCCAAAGAACTGTTTCAACTGGAGCGGCTGGCGTGGGTCAGCCCTCAGGTCATCGTGGAGCTTGCGCACAAACGCGTTGGCGCCGGCCACGCTGGTATTGCCCCTGGGGTTCAATGCAAGGCAAACCAGATTGCTGTCCGGTGGAAACGGCACCGTCGCCACGACATCATCGCGCACATCGGCAGCGAACCGTGCCGCTCGCTGATGAAATGCCTCGGCGCCAAGGATGGTCTGACGGGTCAGGCGACCGAAATGCAGATGATCAAGCGGCAGCACGCGATGAGTCACGAACACCGCAGCGGCATTCGCACCGGACTTCGAGCCTTCAGGAACGAACTGGCCAAGGCCGCGGTAGCGCTCCAGATAGCTCCTGGTTGCCGACCCGGAAAATACATAGTCAGCCTCTTCGGCCAACAATGCGGTGACCCGATGATCGCGACAAACGAAGGCACCTGTACCGAATGGAAGATAGCCCAGCTTGTGCGGATCAATCGTCACCGAGTCAGTTTCAGAAAGCGCGGCAATCGCGGAATAGACCTCTTGCGCCGGGAATGCGTTGTAGCCCCTGGCTACTTCGTCGCGACTGCGCAAGCTGCCATCCTCATTGCGGAATACCGTGGCCAGATAACCACCCCATGCAGCGTC
>NZ_JBAWHJ010000372.1:0-6410 GCF_049593775.1 Dokdonella sp.
CGCCTGCATGCCATTCTCGCCGACATTGCTGTTCGAACCCACGGTCGCAAAAAGTGCGCTCCCATCAGGGCTCGCGATCAGGCTCTTGGTCCAATGGTGATTGATCGGCCCGGCCGGCAAATCAACAATCGGAGTTGGTGCATTCTTGATCTCGGTGTTGCCGGACTCATACGTGAAGGAAACGACACCGTCGGTATTGGCGACAAATAGTTGATCGCCGAGAAGCGCCATGCCGAACGGGGATTTCAATTTGTCGATGAAAACGCTGCGATATTCGGCGATGCCATCGCCGTCGACATCTCTTAGCAAGGTGATCCGGTCGGCGCTAGGGACGCCGGCGCCGGCCTTTTCCATGGCCTTCTTCACGAAGAATCCCTTAATCCCCGTGCCGTCCTCGGGCTTGGCAGGCGCATTGGATTCGGCGACAAGGACATCACCGTTCGGCAATACGAGTAGCCAGCGCGGATGATCGAGTCCGGTCGCAAACGCGTTGACGCGGGTTCCTTCTGCAGGTGAAGGCATGATTCCAGCTGGCCACCCCACTGCCTTCGCAATCTTGACCGTCGGAATCAGGGTCGGGTTGGGCGGCGGGAGTTCGGGAGACGGCCCCATTCCTGACTTGACCGGTAGCGTTGCCGACTCCCCGCAGGATGCAATGATTGCGGATGCAACAACGATTGCGACCACGGATGCCACGATGGTTTTACCGTACATGGGATTTACTCCTCTCGCTCACGATCCACAGACTACCCATAGTGACATTGCAGCAGGCGTCGTATGCGCAAAGGCGATCTCGAATATGTGCCGGTCAGGCCCGGCTTCATTTTCGGCAGCCGAGGACCGGAACTGCAACTGGCGCACCCGGAAAGCGGACCTACATCTTCGAATTCAGACGGAATGTTTAATCACGTCCCGCTTTTTGCCCCGGCCTCAGCGCCTGTCGACACTTGTGTGGTTGATGCGCTGGTCCAGGAAGTCCACGAATCGCAGTACAAGTGAGCCGCGGGCGGCATTTGCCGGCCAGACTGCATAGGCTGACGGGTTTGCCATCTGCCAGGCAGGAAGCAACGGGACCAGACGTTCCGCTGCCAGATCTTCAGCGACGACAACATCGAGCGCTGCCAATACGCCCGCGCCACCGACAGCCAACTGCCGGGCTGCCTGAACATGGTTGGTGGTGATGCGGCTGCGCAATTGAACGCGGCAGGTTTCTTCGGAGGGGCCGTTGAAGTCGATGTGGGCAGGCAACATGCTTTCCTGAATCCATGGCCATTGGCGCAAGTCGTCCGGATGGGCAATGGCAGCGTGACGAGCCACAAGCTCAGGCGAGGCGCATAGAACACGCTGCAGAACCAGGAGCTTGCGCGCACGCAATGCGGAATCGTCCAGCCAGCCAATGCGGATGGCGACGTCATAGCCCTCCTTCACCATGCTGTGCCGTTCGTCGTCGAAGTCGAGCTGGAGTTCGACCCCCGGATACGTTTCGGAAAACGCCAGTGCATCGTCAACGAATGGGCCCGGCGCCAGCAATGCCGGGCAAGTGACCCGCAACTTGCCGGTCAATTCGAGCTTGCGACTGGCGACGCTGTGCAATCCCTCTTCAGCTGCCTCGACGGCGCGGGCGCAGGCCTGATGGAAAATGCGACCGTCGTCAGTCAGTGACAGATGTCGGGTAGATCGGTAGAGCAATGCGCAGCCAAGGCGCTTTTCCAGTTGCGAAACATGGTGACTGACCACAGATGGCGAAAGCTCCAGGCGCTTTGCGGCACCGCGAAACGAGCCTTCCCCAACCACGGTCGCAAATACTGCCATGCTGCGAAGGTCATCAATCATTGTTCGATTATTTGCGACAAAGAATTCTGATTGAACCATCTTATCAAGCTAATTGTGAGGAGCCACACTATCCTCATGAATAAGACACAGCCAATGACAGTTCCCACTGACCCACCCGCCCGTCGCCGCCCCGTCTTGCGGCCTGTAGAGGTCGTCCGCATCGAAGATCCGGGCCCACGCCTGCGTCGGGTCACGTTCGGAGGCAGCAATCTGCAGGGGTTCGGCCCGGCGCGGCCGGGCGCTCACATCAAGCTGTTCTTCGCCGAGATGCCTGCCGACTGGCGTCCTGAGCCCGGCCAGCCACGCCCGCCTGCCCGTACCTACACACCACGCAGTTTCGATGCGGCGCGCAATGAACTGGTGGTCGAGTTCGTCCGTCATGGAGCCGGGATGGCTTCCGATTGGGCAGAGAATGCGCAGCTCGGTGACCGCATCACCGTGGCCGGCCCTGGCGGCGGACACGATTTCGAGCCAGGCTTGCGTCGGCTGGTCATTCTGGCTGATGAGTCCGCGCTCCCTGCGGCTGGCATGATCATTGATGCCGTTCCCGCTGATTGCCACGTGACCCTGGTCGCCGAGGTCGTGGATGCGGCAGACCAGATCCTGCCGAGTCAGCGTCTTGTCGACTCGATGCACTGGCTGCACCGCCTGCCGACCAATGCCCAACCCGGATCGCTGCTGCTGGACGCCGCGCGTTCGATCCAGATCGACGACAGTGCCCAATGGTGGGTGGCCTGCGAAGCGGTTGCGATGCGCGCAATCAAGGCACATCTGACAGGCGAACGCGGACTGGACCGCAACAGGTTGATCTCACGCGGATACTGGAAGCAAGGCGCCACCGACCATCCCGATCACGACACAGGCGAATAGGCAGACTCAGGTCCGGGGCAAGGAAACGCATGCAGGCCAGGGCTTCGCGGCCGGACGTTAGCGGTGTGCATTCGCACGGTAGCGACTACTCTTGCCCGGGCAAGTGCGGGCTGCGGAGCTGTGCTTCGACCAAAGCCGGGCGCGAAGTCCACGCGCCACCGGATCCATGACGAGAGGAAGAATCGACCATGTTCCGCAAGTTCGTTGCCATCACCATGTTTGTCTCGTTTGTTGCCATGTCGACGTCGGGACTTCTGATGATCTACATGGATCGCACCTCGTTCACGCTGCAGATGCATCCGGTACACAAGGTGTTTGGCGTGCTGCTGGTGCTCGCGGCAATCGCGCACATCACCTTGAACTTCCGCAGCCTGAAGGCACACGTGAAAAACCTTTCCGTTGCAATCATGGGTGCAGTGCTGATCGCAGCTCTGGTCGGGCTTTATGCTGTGGCGCTGAGCCGGTCGATACCCGCCGACACGGCCGAGGCACTCGATGCGCTTTCTGGCAAGGCCGAGCAACAGATGGAAGGTGAATGAACCGCCGCTCGCTCCTTCGCAAGAAACATGACGAATGACAGGAAACCCGACATGAAAATTGCCGTCACCGCCGCCAGCGGACAACTGGGCCACGCCATCGTTCACGCCACCGTTGCACTGATCGGCCACGACAACGTGATCGGTATCGCCCGCACGCCTGCCAAGGCGCAGGACCTCGGCGTCGAAGTGCGTCAGGGGACCTACGACGATCCGGCCGAAATGCAAAAAGCGCTGACTGACGTGGACTGCGTGCTGCTCGTTTCCGGCATGGACGCACCAGACAAGCGCATCGTGCAACACCGCAACGTGATCGAAGCCGCCCGCGCAGCCGGAGTGAAGAAAATCGTATACACCAGCGTGCAGGGCCCGGAGGAAGGCACCGCCTTTTCGCCGATCGTACAGAGCAATCGGCACACCGAAGTCGACCTCAAGGCGAGCGGCCTCGACTGGGTGGTTGGGCGCAATGGCATCTATATCGAGCCTGACGTCGAATACATCGACAAGTACAAGGCCAAGGGTGAGATCGCCAACAGTGCGGGCAACGGCAAATGCGGCTATACGACCCGAGCGGAACTCGCCTTTGCGTACGCACGACTATTGACCGGTTCCGATCACGATGGCCGAATCGTCAATCTCAACGGCAAGCCGATCACGCAAGCGCAGTTGACCGAACTATTGAACAGCGCCTTCGGCGTGCAGTTGAGCTACCGTGTGATGTCTTCGGCTGAATATGTCGAGGAGCGGATTGCCGAACTCGGCCCTTTTCTCGGCACGATCATTGCCGGAATCTATGACGGAATCCGCCTGGGAGCCTACGACTCACCCGGCGATTTCGAGACGGTAGTCGGCCGTCCACACCAGAGCTGGGAATCCTATTCCCGCTCACTGCAGTCCTGAAGGAAATTACGCCGCAGTGAAGAAACCCAGGCCGCCTGCCACGCAGGATCGCAAGCAGGCCTGGTTGATCTCCTATTCTTTCAGTACCCCACGGAACTCCTCAAGCATCACGACTTCGCCCGATTGCGAATCGTCAATTTTGAGCAAGAGGAGTTTGCCGGACACTCGTCCGGCAAGTGTCAGGCAAGGAAATCGACCTTGCCACCTGCCAGGTTGTACATAGAGCCGACAATACGGATCTTTCCGTCTTTCTCCAGACCCGCGAGGACCGGGCTGCGGCGACGTATCTCGTCGATGGCGAGCAGCACATTCGTCTTGGCGACTTCGTCGACGAATTCATAGTTGCTACCGATTCGCTCGCCAGTGTATTTTGTCGCTGCTACTGCCGGCTTGATCTTGTCGAGCAATCCGGTGAGGTTGCCCAGCTCGGCATTATCAATGGCGCCCCTGATCGCGCCGCAAGCGGTATGCCCCATCACCAGGACCAGCTTGGCTCCTGCCAGCGCACATGAAAATTCCAGGCTTCCCAGCACATCGTCACTGACAACATTTCCGGCGACTCGCGAGTTGAAGGTTTCGCCGATACCGGCATCGAGAATGATCTCCGATGGAGCACGCGAATCGATGCAACTGAGGATGACTGCTGCCGGGTACTGCCCTCCTGCGCTAGCCCGCTTCTGGGCCAGATAGTCGTGCGGATGCATCTTGCCGGCGCGGAAACGCGCATTGCCCTGCTTGAACTGTTCGATGACCTGATCCGGCGTGAGGGCGTCGCGCTCCTTCTTGCTCAGCGCTGCTGCAAAAGACAGCTGCGGCATGCCCAGGCCCAGCGCTCCCACCCCACCCATTGCTGCTATTCCGAGGGCGGATTTCAACAAGTTTCTGCGACTGTCGCGACATGCATCTTGCGGAGAACAACAATTTTCATGAGCTTCCATCGTGATTTTCCTTGGTCAAGTTTGGGAAGTATTCCAACGATCCAGGAGCCATCCCGATCAAAAGCCCCCTGCATATCTACGACGCCAGCAATGGAACCCTCACGTCAGATTCGGAGATGGTCGGATCGATGATACCTGTCTCCGTCGATGACCGTGACCAGGCCCTGCGAAGCTGGCTTCAGTCGTGTAGCAATGTTGCAGGCAGGGCAGCCAGGATGACTCCTGCCTGACGTCGGGAAAGAAGTCGGGTTACCCAATACATGTCCGACCAAATCCGCTCGCCAAGGCTTGCGACACCAACCGGCGAATGCCCGATCAAGATCCGTTCGAAAGAAATCACGGCACATTGGAAGATCGGAGTGGAATCCTCCAGGTACGGGCAGCCGATTCGCAAACGCAGATCACGCGCCTGCCTCGGCAATGCCCGTATGTGCGCTGCATGATGGACGAGAGCCCAGGGAGGCAGCAATGCTGCTGGCGGGAATCCCGGATGTCCCACCTCTCCCATTCCCGCTTCCGGATTGGATCACTACTGGACCCTATTCGAACCCGTCCGCGAATATCACGTCAGTCAGGCTCAACTGCCAGACGCCCCGGCCGAGAGTGCCCGCGATCAAACTTTCGATTCCACCCGCGTAACGCAGATCAAAGACCAGCACGTCAGGCAGGCCTTGCCCCAGCAACGACCATTCATCGGATCCGCTAAGCGATTCGTACACGCCCGATCGGGTTCCGATTGCGACCCTTCCTGCCGTAATGTCGGTGGGAAAAAACTCGATGGTGCGAAAATCTTGCGAACTGATTGCGGGCAGGTTGCCGGTCAGTTCCTGCCAATTGACTCCACCGTCGTCAGTGAAAAACACCTGATTGTTGTCGATGGCGTACACGATGTCGGTGTTTACCGGATTCATTGCAACATCCGTAATCGTTGCCGCACCTGCGGGGAGATCGGCGGTGACGACAAACGCATTGCCGACGCGCTTGAATACTTCGTTACCCTTGCCGACCACGGCCGCCGCGGGCAGGCCGAGTGCACCGAAGGCCATCGCGTTGCGGTTTGCTCCCGGCTCGCCCAGCGAACTGAAAGTCGGGCTTGCGGTATTGGCATTGGTTGACTCGTAGACATTGCCGGAACCCCCCACAAGCAATCGGCTGTTGTCGACAAGGCTCAGCTCGAGCGGGGTCACGAATTGCGGATCCGGGATGCTGGGCAAGTTCCTGCTGCCCTGGAGGCTGTTACCTGCATCGAACTCGAGGCGACGAAATCCACCAAGATTCTGCGAGCTCACGTAGCGGTAGCTGCCGCTGAATCCCAGTGAAGTGTCGTCGATGG
>NZ_JBAWHJ010000373.1:0-1587 GCF_049593775.1 Dokdonella sp.
AGGAGGACTGACCCATGGCACGAGTAAAACGTGGCGTCACCGCCCACCGCAGGCACAAGAAGCTGCTGAAACGCGCGAAGGGCTATTACAACGCCCGTCGCAAGGTCTACCGCGTGGCCAAGCAGGCCGTCATCAAGGCACTGCAATACGCCTACATCGGTCGCAAGCAGCGCAAGCGTCAGTTCCGTTCGTTGTGGATCGTCCGCATCAATGCGGGTGCCCGCTTGTCCGGCCTGAGCTACAGCCGCATGATGAATGGTCTGAAGAAGGCCGACATCAATGTCGATCGCAAGGTGCTTGCCGACCTCGCCATTCACGACATTGCGGCGTTCCGTGCGCTGGCAGAAAAGGCCAAGGCCGCTCTGGCTGCGTAAATCTTCTGGTTGTGCCCTGACGCACTGACCGTGGATGTTCGATGAACGTGGGGAGCAGGCTCTGGCCTTGCTCCCCATTTCGTTTCTGCTGGGGAAAAACCGATGGATCCGTTGAGCAGCCGTATCGACGCGGCGCTGCAAGCAATAGCTTCCGCCTCAAGTCTCGAGGCACTGGATGCCGAACGCGTTGCCGTGATCGGAAAATCCGGCTTCGTCACCGAGCAGCTCAAGCAGCTGGGCAAGTTGCCGGCCGAAGAGCGCAAGGCAGCGGGTGAGCGCATCAATGTAGCCAAGAACACCCTGTTCGAGGCGATTGCCGCGCGCAAGACGGTGCTTGATGAAGCGGCGGTCGAGGCACGCCTGGCCAATGAGCGGATCGACGTGACCATGCCGGGTCGCCGTTCCGACCGCGCCAACCTCCATCCCGTGACCCGGGCCATGGATCGGATCTGTGAAATCTTCGCCCGGCTCGGCTACGAGCGTGTTGACGGCCCGGAAATCGAAGACGACTGGCACAATTTCGAAGCACTGAATTTTGCGCCAGATCATCCTGCGCGCACGATGCATGACACCTTCTGGTTTCCGGATGGGCGATTGCTGCGCACGCACACTTCGCCCGTGCAGATCCGCAGCATGTCCGGACGTACGCCGCCGATCCGGATCATCGCGCCAGGCAAGGTCTATCGCAGTGATTCCGACCAGACCCATTCGCCGATGTTCCATCAGGTCGAAGGCCTTCTGATCGACGAGACCTCGAGTTTCGCCGACCTGAAGGGTACGCTGGCAGCCTTCGTCAGGTCATATTTCGGGCGCGATTTCGAAGTGCGCCTGCGGCCCAGCTTCTTCCCATTTACAGAGCCATCCGCAGAGATGGATATCGGCTGGAATACGGATGGCGGCGAGACGAAATGGCTTGAAGTTCTTGGCTGCGGCATGGTCCATCCGAATGTATTGAAGAATTGCGGAATCGACCCTGAGCGCTACACCGGTTTCGCCTTCGGCCTCGGCGTAGATCGCTTCGCGATGCTGCGCTATGGCGCCGACGATTTGCGCGCGTTCTTCGAGAACGACCTGCGGTTCCTGAGGCAATTCGCTTGAGGGCCGGGATTCGGGATTAGGGATTCCTAGAGCCAGATTGCGCGAGACTGTTGCTCTTTCAAATACCGACTCCAGAATATCGAATCTCGTTTTCTAGCTGCCGAATAGGGTGGCC
>NZ_JBAWHJ010000374.1:0-19802 GCF_049593775.1 Dokdonella sp.
CTGATGGGGCTATTCGACGGGTGCGGCCATGACCCGGAGATTGGTGACTTCGCTGTTCTGCGCGATGGTCAGGACCTGGGCCAGGTTGTCATACGACGAATGAGCTTCCGGACGTATATCCAGTTGCAGGGGTGTGCCGGCAAGTACAGCGGCGCGAAGGCTCTGGCCAAGTGCGCGCCGATTGGTCGACTGGCCTTCAAGCGTGATGTCTCCGCTATCGCGTATTGCCACGGTGAGAACAAGCGGATCGACTCGAGGGGTACTGTCGCCACTGGCCAGGGGGAGAGTGAGTTTCCCGGTAACCATGGGCGCACTGATCAGGAATATGATCATCACGGTCAGGAGTATATCGATCAGCGGAGTGATGTTGATTTCGGCCATGGCCGGGCTGGTAGAACGCTTGCGGACATACAGCATGGTGCACCTCCGATGGCTAACCTGACGGGAATGGCCCATCACGCCCCTTTCATTCCCTGGCCAGCCTGTTCTGGAGTGGGCCAACAAACCGAGGCGTCAGCTGCAGCGTACTACTGGTTCAATCGTGTTGATAGCCAAACGAAAAAAGGCGCCGCTAGTGCGACGCCTTCGTTCTTGTTGCTTTGCCGAATGCAGTCAGCTATTGACCGGCCTGAGCCGTTATGAATCCTATCTTGACCATGCCGGCGCTCTTGGCGTTGGCCATGACCGTGGCAATCAGCTGGTACTGAGTGGTCTTCTCGGCTCGAATCTGCAACTCGGGCTGCGGGTTTTTCTGGGCCGCAACGCGAAGCTGGGCCGAAAGCATGGCTTCGGTAATCAGTTCGTCATTCCAGTACAGGTCACCGGTTTCCTTAACCGCAAGATCGATGGGCTCCGGCGGGTTGGTTTCCACCGTATTGGGATTTGCCTGTGGCAAATCGATACGGATCTTGTGGGTCATCAGCGGCGCCGTGATCATGAAGATGATCAGGAGAACCAACATCACGTCCACGAGGGGCGTAACGTTGATTTCCGCCATCGGACCACTGCCCGAATTGGATGAGAATGCCATGGCTTACTTCCTCGCGGCTGCGGGCGCCGGAGCAGCTGCACCACCCTCTACGCGTGAACCGATTGCGAAGAAGTCATGCAGGTCGTGTGCAAATTCGTCGAAGCGCGCGTAGATAAGGCGGTTGCTGCGAACGTAGAAGTTGTAGGCAAGCACGGCCGGGATTGCGACGAACAGACCGATGGCGGTCATGATCAGCGCCTCACCGACGGGGCCGGCTACGGCTTCCATCGAGGCAGAACCGGTCGACGCGATCTTGATCAGGGCGTGGTAAATGCCCCAGACCGTACCGAGCAGGCCGACGAATGGCGCAGTCGATCCGACCGTTGCAAGAACCGTCAGGCCGCCTTCAAGTCGCATGCTCTCGCGGGCTACACCCTGGCGAAGTGCGCGATCGATGAACTCTGATCGATTGAGTGCCTCGACCAGGCGGCTGCCTTCATGGCGCGTGTGGTGCTGCGCGGCGGTCGCTGCTTCCAGGGCGATCTTGGAGAACGGTTCCGACTTCGGCTGTTCTTCGAGGAAGCGGATCGCCTCCTGCGCCGAGGGTGTTTCCCAGAACGTATGGATCACTCGTTCCATGCGCGATCGGACCATCGTGTTTCGAATCAGGTTCGAAATGATGAAGTAGATCGACAATACCGACATGGTCACCAGGGTGATCAGGACTACCCACCCGACCGGATCCAAGGTGTGGATAAGATGATCAAAGCCCATCTGCGACATGGCTTGGGCATTGTTCCCGCCACCTGGAAGGGGTGGGGGCATGGCACCTGACTGATCCGCAGGCGAGGTCGACGAAGCATCTTGCTGCATGGCACTACCTTAGATGATTACTACTGGTTGAGGTTGAACTCGATGGGTACCAAAGCGTAACCGCGACTTGCGGAACCGCCTTTTTGGCCGGCATTGAAGACCCATGTCTTCACTGCCGCAATTGCTGCCTGGTCGAGTACTCGATATCCACTCGTACTTTCTACTGTGATCTCTTCCGGCTTGCCATCTAGGCCAACCAATACTTTCAGAACGACCTTGCCTTCCATGCGCTGACGTACCGCTTGCGGCGGATACTTTGGCGGTCGAAGCCTACGGTAACTGATATTTTCGCTCGGTGCGATATCCACGGGTGGCGCCGGTGGTGCTGGCGGTGCCGGGGGTGGCGCAGGAACGGCCATCGGCGAAGCTTCTTCGACGATCACGGGCGGCGGCGGCTCCGGTGGTGGAGTCGGCGGCGGCTTGATCTTTTCGATCACCTTCGGTGGCGGCTTCTTGGGCGGCTCCGGCGGGGGTGGTGGCGGCGGCGGCGGCGGCGGCGGCGGTTCGATGAACTCGACCGTCACCTTGCTGTCTATTTTCTTCTCGGCTTGCGCCGGCGGCGAAGCCGGAGTTGCAAGCAGAGCAAGCGCAAACACGTGCACGGTAAACGCGCCCGCGAGTGCTGCGACGCGTAGCCAGCTAAAGGTTTCTTTTTCGGGTTGGTAGACGTCAGCCATCGGTGTTGACCAAACAGTTGTTGTTGTTCTTACGTGCGATCCGTCGGATTCCCCGCGGACATGACTGATGCCAATCCCGCAAAGCAGAGCCCAGCACGTTACAACACCCGCGTGCTATCCGACAAGAGCCAAGCGTCGTTGTTGTTGGGCCAGAGGCCATCTCCTGGACATGTCCTGACGATAGCGCAGTCATGCGGCTCACTTGCGCTTCAACTTGACGCCGGTCTGCGTGGCCTTGATGCGCTGATCGGCCATGACCTTGGTGCTCGGAAATGTGGCTGCCTTGCGCCATGCGGTCATCGCGGCCGCATCGTTATTCGCATAGCTCTCGATGTCGCCAAGCAGGATGTAGGCCTCGCCTTCCTGACGCAGTCCGCCCTTCTTGATGGCGCGATCAAGCGCCACCTTGGCTTCGGCTCCACGTTCGGCGTAATACAGCATGAAGCCCAACTGGTAGTCGACATTACCGTCTTCCGATTGTGCGGAGGCGAGCGTGTAGGCTTCGATCGCACAAGGATCGTCTTCGGCCTGGCTGCAGACATCTCCAAGCAGCTTGTTGACGTCGTAGCTGGGCTTTACCACGCCCTTGGTGATCCCTTCCTTGAGCGTGCTCGCTGCTTCATTCGGCTTGTCGGCGTTGGCATACAGTTTGGCGAGCTGCACATAGTCTTCCGAGCTCGTGATCAGGCCCTGGTCCTTGGCCCTGCTGAGCAAGGCAATGGCTTCCGGATACTTGTCGTCGTTGACATAGATTGTAGCGAGCTGCTTGATCAGCCTGACGTCGTTGGGTGTTTTTGCGAGCTGCGCCTTGAGCACTTCAGCGGCTTCACCATACTGATCCAGCTCCGCCAGACTCGCCATCAGGATCTGATTCCAGCTTTCCTTGGGTTCATTGCTGCTGGCGATGGCCCGCTTCATGGTATCGGCGGCTTCCTGAAACTTGTCGAGCCGATAGTAGATATTTCCGAGCAGCGCGATTTGATCCGCGTCTTCTGCCCCGGTTGCAGCCTTGTAGGTGTCGAGTGTGGCCAGGGCCGCCTCGTATTGCTCGGATTGCACCTGCATCTGCGCGAGCTGATACATCAGGGCGAAGTGCGCGTCGTTCGGAAGGGCGTCCAGTTCGACGGCCTTGCTCGTCGCAGCCATGGCTTCGGCTTCCTTGTCCTGATCCCAGTAGATACGCCCCAGCAGTTGTTGAGCGAATGCTTCTGCATAGGAGCTCACTTTCTTGCCCCCGAGCACTTTCTCGATCTCCGGTATTGCCTTGGCATCCTCGCCATCGTTGACGTAGTCGGTGGCCTTGTTCAGCGCACTTTGCTCACGCGAGCTCATGTTGACCTTGGGATCCTTGCGCGTCGCGTTCGGGTACGCAGACTCCTTGTCCTTTGCGGCAAGGACCGCCGTGCTTGAAAACAGCAGCACGGTCGCGCAGAGCGCTATGTGTGCGAACCTGGCTAGCTTCATGATCTCTCCTCGACTGTTTGTTTCGGGGCGCTGATGACCCCCGCAACGAATCTTTCCGCTTGGTCCGAGCGTACCTCCGCTGGCACTGGCTGTACAGGCTTGAACTGGTAAATTTTCTTCAGTAGCTTGTTCGTGCAACGCTTCAACGCATCAGACCGACTTGCGGGGTTGACCAGCGCAAGTCGGCCTTGATTTCTTTGTTTACTTGTTTACGTGTGGTTATTGTTTCGCGCCAGTGAGCGTGGCTGGCCGGCCTCGTTCAGATATCGAGATTGCTGACCCGCAGCGCGTTCTGTTCGATGAACTCACGCCGCGGTTCGACCACGTCGCCCATCAAGGTGGAGAAAATCTCATCGGCAGCCACGGCGTCCTCGATGCTGACCTGAAGCAGGCGTCGGGTTTCCGGATTGACCGTGGTTTCCCACAATTGCTCCGGGTTCATTTCACCAAGTCCCTTGAAGCGCTGGATCGTGCGACCCCGTTTGGCCTCGTCCATCAACCAGGCTTGTGCTTCTGCCACGCCATCGGTCAGCAGCAATGACTTGCTGGCTCGACTGACACGTGCGCCCGGCTGGATCAGGCCGGAGATCTGGCGAGCCGCTTCTCCGATGGGTCGAAACTCCCCGCCAATGAAGAAGTTGGAGGGCAGGATCTGGGTCGTCTTGCTGCCGTGCTGCTCGCGATCAATAACCAGCGCCGCCGGATGTTCATCAGTGGCGGCCCGTATCGAGAACGCATAGCGCGGGCGGCCCGAGCCTGACCGATTCATCAATCCGGCAAGCTGCGACAGCCATGCACCGGTCTGCGTTTCGTCCTGCCAGGAGTCAGCCGGCGGTGGCGGTGCATTCATGAATGCCCTCAACAGGGCTCCATCATGACGTGCGCCCAAGCGATCGATCTGGTCCAGCGCCGTCTGGTAGTCGATCAGGAGCTTCTCGAGTCCGGCGCCGCTCAGGGCGGGCGCGTCCGGACTGTAGCTGAGTTCGGCATTGTCGACAGCGTTGGCGATCAGGTAGCTGTTCAGAGCCGCATCGTCCTTCAAATAGAGCTCTTGCTTGCCCTGCTTGAGTTTGTACAGCGGTGGCTGGCCAATATAGATGTGGCCGCGTTCGATCAGCTCCGGCATCTGCCTGTAAAAGAAGGTCAACAGCAGCGTCCGAATGTGCGATCCGTCGACATCGGCATCGGTCATGATGATGATGCGGTGATAGCGCAGCTTGTCGATGTTGTACTCATCCTTGCCGATGCCGGTGCCCAGCGCCGTGATCAGGGTGCCGATCTCGGCGGAACCGAGCATGCGGTCGAAGCGTGCACGCTCGACGTTGAGGATCTTGCCCTTCAGCGGAAGGATTGCCTGGGTCTTGCGATTGCGGCCCTGCTTGGCCGAGCCGCCAGCTGAATCACCCTCGACGATAAACAGTTCGCTCAGCGCCGGATCCTTCTCCTGGCAATCGGCCAGCTTGCCCGGCAGTCCGGCAATGTCGAGCGCACCCTTGCGCCGGGTCATTTCGCGGGCCTTGCGGGCCGCTTCGCGGGCTCGCGCCGCATCGACGACCTTGGCCGCGATGGCACGAGCCTCGTTCGGATTCTCGAGCAGAAATTCTTCCAGCTTCTGGTTGACGGCCTGCTCGACAATTCCCTTGATTTCGCTCGAGACAAGCTTGTCCTTGGTCTGCGAGGAGAATTTCGGGTCCGGCATCTTGACCGACAGCACCACGATCAGGCCTTCGCGCATGTCGTCACCCGAAAAGCCCACCTTGGCGGTCTTCTGGATGCCAGCCTTGTCGATATAGCTGGTCAGGGTGCGCGTCAGGCCGGCGCGCAGGCCAGCCAGATGGGTACCGCCATCCTTCTGGGGGATGTTGTTGGTGTAGGGAAAGCAGGTTTCCTGATAGGAATCAGTCCATTGCATCGCTGCTTCAACGGTGATCGCATCGTTTTGCAGCGAAAAATAGATGACATTCGGGTGCAGCGGGGTCTTCAGATGAGCCAGATGCTCGACGAACGAGCGGATGCCGCCGGCGTATTCGAAGACGTCAGCGCGCTCGGTGCGCTCGTCACTGAGCTCAATGCGCACGCCGGAGTTGAGGAAGGACAGTTCACGCAGCCGCTTGGCCAGCACGTCGTAGTGAAACTCGACGTCGGAGAAAATCTCCTTGCTTGGCAGGAAGCGCACCGTGGTGCCCAGTCGTGTCGATGGTCCGACCACCTTGAGCGGGTACTGCGGCTCGCCAAGACGGTATTCCTGGTGATGCTCGTGCCCTTCCCGATAGATCGTCAGCCAGAGATGCTCGGACAAGGCGTTGACCACCGAGACACCCACACCGTGCAATCCACCCGAAACCTTGTAGCTGTTGTCGTCGAACTTGCCGCCAGCGTGCAGCACCGTCATGACCACTTCAGCAGAAGAGCGGCCTTCCTCGTGCATCCCAACCGGGATTCCGCGGCCATTGTCGACGACGCTGACGGAGCCGTCAGCATGGATGGTCACGGAGACTTTGTTCGCGTGACCGGCCAGAGCTTCATCGATGGAGTTATCGACAACTTCAAACACCATATGATGCAGGCCGGAGCCGTCATCCGTGTCACCGATATACATGCCGGGGCGTTTGCGTACGGCTTCAAGGCCTTTCAGAACCTTGATCCTGCTTGAATCGTATTGCTCGCTCATGGGACTCCGCGGTGTTCAGCTGCGACCGCCACGCAGGTTGCGTAGCGCCGGTAGACAAGTCCTTGATTATAGCAGTCAGACGTCGATTCGACCTTGTTCCACGTGGAACACCGTGCAAGCGCCAGCCAGGGACTGCATCCCCGGCGGCAAGTCGGTTCCGGTCAGGAGAACCTGGGCACCACTGGCGTTGACCAAATCGATCACACGCAACTGATGGGCCTGGTCGAGTTCCGATCCCAGGTCATCAAGGCAAACAACCGGCCACTCGCCCTTCAAGTCGGCAAAAAGGCGCGCCTGAGCCAGCACCAGTGCCAGCGCGCACAGCTTCTCCTGCCCGCGGGAGAGATGCTCCCTTCTGGGGGCAGCCTCAAAACCGATCGACCAGTCTGCGCGATGCGGGCCCCTGCCCGTATGGCCCCGATCCCTGTCGCGCTGCCTCGACTCGCTCCAGGCGGTTGCCAGATCGAGCCCATCCTTCCAACCCCGATCAAATACCAGGGCGGGACATCCCAATTCTCCGAGAAACTCGGACAGCACTTCCTGCAGAATCGGCCGCAATCGATCGAAATACAGTTGGCGCATCCGGGTCAAGCTGCTCCCGGTATCTGCCATCTCGATTTCCCACGGCTTCAGGGAATCATCCGTTGCACCGCTTCTCAAGGCACTGTTGCGCTGACGAAGCGCCCTTTGATAACGCCTCCACTGCTCGAGAAATCCATGTTCCACGTGGAACACTCCCCAGTCGAGATAGCGCCGGCGCTCTTCTGCAGCGCCATTGATCAACTCATGCGAACCCGGCTCGAAGCACACCACCGCGCAACTCTCTACCAGGGAAGCGATGCCGCCCGCTTCACCATCCACTCGCGACTCGAGCTTGCCGCCCACCCGCGAAAGACCCAGGCGGCGTTCCTGGCCGCCCGCGCAGCGCAACCGTCCGAACACCGAAAATCCCGAACTGCCGATCGAACTCAGCGTATCCCGCGTACCCCGCCGGAATGATCGACCGTGCGAAAGCAGGAAGACGGCCTCAAGCACACTGGTCTTGCCAGCACCGTTGGGCCCGACAAACGCATTCCAGCCCGAAGACAGGCTCAAGACCGACTCTGAGACGGAACGCAAATCCTGGATGCGGAGTTCACTCAGGTACATCAGGAAACCATGCTCTGGAATGAAAAAACCCGCGCATCCATCGACACGCGGGTTCAGGGTGGACCAATACGGGAATGAATCAGAGCCGCAACGGCATGACCACATGCCGGGTGTCATCCGAATCGACCTTGCGAAGCAGGCAGCTCGATTGGGCATCACGCAGGCTCAGGATGATTTCCTCACCACTCAAGGCAGCCAGCGCATCCATCAGATAATTGACGTTGAAACCAACACTGAGATCGGAAACACTGGTTTGCACCTCGAGCTCTTCAACAGCCTCTTCCTGCTCCGGATTGTGAGCGACGATGCGCATCTTGTTCGGACTGACTTCAAGCTTGACCCCGCGGTACTTCTCATTGGAAAGAATCGCGGCACGCTGAAGGGCGAAACGAAGTTCTTCACGACCGACCCGCACATCCTTGTCAGCACCAATCGGGATCACCGCTTCATAGTCGGGGAATCGCCCGTCGATCAGCTTCGAAGTGAAAGTCACACCACCCCGCCGCAGACGCATGTGGTTCTTGCCCAACTCCAGCTCGACATCTCCGTCGCCGGATTCGAACAAACCCTGAAGCTCGAGAACGCCCTTGCGTGGAATGATGATCTGGCGCCGCGCCGAAATCTTGGAATCAAGCTTCGTCTCAGCCAGAGCCAGACGATGCCCGTCCGTCGCGACACAGCGCAGGGACTCGTCACGAACATCGAGAAGCAACCCGTTCAGGTAATAACGGACATCCTGATGAGCCATCGCAAACGCGGTTCGTCCGATCAGGTCCTTGAGCGTGGCCTCGGGCAAGGTGACCCGCTCGACGACCTCGATGTTGTCCACAACCGGAAACTCTGAAGCAGGCAATGTCGCCAGGGTAAACCGACTGCGACCTGCGCTTACCGAAACTCGCTCACCATTCTGCTCGACCTTGACCTTGGCGCCATCAGGCAGCGCTCGGCAAATATCGAACAACTTTCGGGCGGGGATTGTCACTTCACCTTCAACCAGATCATCGGCCGACGTGCGGGCAATCATCTCCACCTCGAGATCCGTGCCGGTGAACGAGACACCGTCCGCTCCGACGTTGACCAGCAGGTTCGACAACACGGGCAAGGTCTGCCGACGTTCAACAACACCAACGACCTGTTGCAGCGGTTTCAGCAAGGCTTCGCGAGGAAGAATGAAGCGCATGATTGGGTCCCTTCCTGTTACTGGCTTTGGGTTATTCAAGAATTGTAGTGGTAGCAGGCCGTGTGGATAAGCCTGATTTCAGCAATAAAACCTTATATATCAATCTTTTACAACGGAATGTCGCCGTGGAGAAGCGGCTTCGCCCCATGTGCATGATCTGTGGATAATTCTAACCTGATCAGCTGTCCACCGCTTATCCACAAGCCATCAACCGGTTAACGTACGCACCAGCTTGTCCCAGTCCTGATTGAGCTTTCCGTCGGTCTCGCGCAAATTCTTGATCGTGCGACACGCATGCAGCACCGTCGTATGGTCACGGCCACCAAAAGCATCGCCAATTTCCGGAAGGCTGTGTTCGGTCAGTTCCTTGGCCAATGCCATGGCCATCTGTCGCGGCCTGGCTACCGAGCGGCTACGGCGCTTGGACAGCAGGTCAGCCATGCGCAACTGGAAATACTCGGCGACCACCTTCTGGATATTGCTGATCGAGATGGCTTGGGCGTGCACGGTGAGCAGATCACGCAGCGTTTCCTGCGCAAACGCCACATCGACCTTCCTGCCGCCGAAATTGGATCGTGCAATCAGCGTATTCAGCGCCCCTTCGAGATCACGCACGTTCGAGCGCATCCGCTTGGCAATAAGGAAGGCGACATCTTCCGGAAGGTCGACGCCCTTGCTCGCTGCCTTGCTCAGCAGGATCGCCGCACGCGTTTCGAAATCTGGTGGTTCGATGGCGACCGAGAGGCCCCAGCCCAGGCGCGACTTCAGGCGCGGCTCGAGGTTCTCGACTTCCTTGGGAAAACGGTCACAGGTCAGGATGATCTGTTGCTTGCCATCGAACAAGGCGTTGAAGGTATGGAAAAACTCTTCCTGAGTCGTGTTCTTGCCCGCGAAAAACTGGATGTCGTCGATCAGAAGAGCATCCACGCTACGAAATTTGCGTTTGAACTCGTCCATGTTCTTGGTGCGTAGCGCGTCGATCATGCTGCCTACGAATTGCTCGGACCGCAGGTAAAGAACCTTGCAGGAGGCGTTGTTCTGACGCATCAGGTTACCGGCGGCATGCATAAGGTGGGTCTTGCCCAACCCGGTTCCCCCGTACAGCAGCAATGGATTGAAAGCGCGCCCGGGGTTGGTCGCCACCTGGATGGCGGCAGCCTTGCCAAGCTCGTTGGTCTTGCCCTCAACAAAGGTCTCGAAGGTGTAGTTCGGATCCAGGTTGTGGGCCGCCGCAGGCTGCGCCGCCGCCTTGGGCTGACCGCCGGATCGTTGTTCGGTGTTCTTGCGACCGCCCAGGGTGCCCACGGCCAGCACGATAGGGACCGGTGAACCATTCTGGTACTCGATCACAGCGCGGATCCGCGCGTAAAAGCGCTCGCGTACCATCTCAAGGGTGTAGTCATTCGGCGAAAGCAGCTTCAAACCCTGCTCGCTCTCACTGGCCTGAAGGGGTTTCAGGTATGTCTGCACATCTTCGGCGCCAAATTCCGTTTCCAGACGCTCGATGCAGCGCCGCCAAAGCTCGCTCATGATTCCTCGTTCTCTGCTGGATGCCGAACCCACGCGCAAAGGCATGGCCCGACGCGAACAGCGCAGTCTAACCCGGATGAATCGTGGGTACGTGGATGAAAGGGGTAACCCCGCGGATCACCGCGGCAGCCGGTTTACCCGCGCTGCTTGACGCCAGCGTCTTCTGGCCCCTATCATTCGCGCCCTTTTCTCCAAGCCTGGCGCCGCATCATGGCCACCAAACGAACCTACCAGCCGAGCAACCTCAAGCGCGCTCGCACCCATGGATTCCGTGCTCGCATGAAGACCCGTGGTGGTCGTGCCGTGATCAACGCACGCCGCGCCAAGGGCCGCAAGCGTCTCGCTGTCTGACAATCTGCTCGGCGGTGCCATGGGGCTGTACAGCCTCCCGCGCACCGCGCGACTGCTCAAGCCAGGCGACTTCGCCGCGCTGAAAGGCAAGTCCAGACGCATTAGCGTCCGCCACTTCCTAGCCGAGTTCTCCAGCACCGACCAACCGACCTGCCGCATGGGCCAGGCCGTGTCTCGTCGTGTCTCGAAGCGCGCGGTCGATCGTAACCGCATCAAGCGTCTTGTCCGCGAAAGCTATCGCCACGTACGTACCGGGCTACCCAGCGTGGATATCCTGCTGATCGCAAGGTCCAGTGCGGTGAAAACGCCAAATGCGGAGCTGCGCGACGACCTGACGCTGCTCTGGAATAAACTGCTGACATTGAAGGCTGCGGCTGGCACCGGCACAATGCGCGGCTGATTGCGTCGAGGCACCCGACACGTTTGTCACCTGTCTGGCCAGATTCGACCGCCACATTCCTTTTCATTCGCCGAAGTCAGGCGAGCTCGTCGAAGAACCCGAAGCCGCCATGAACAATCCCCGCACCTTTCTGCTGGTCGCCCTGTTTGCCCTGAGCTACCTGATCTATTCGCAGTGGCAGCTCGACTACAACCCGGAACTGGCCGTCTCCGTTGAAGAGGTCGCGCCGCAGGCGGCCAACGGGGACTCAAGCATTCCGACAGCGAGCAGCGCCGACATACCGCAAGCTGGCAGCGTGCCAGCGCCGATCAGGACCGATGTCCCTGGCGAAACCACTGAACCGGGCACCCAGATGCAGCCGGTCACGGTCACCACCGATCTGCTGCGCGTGCAGATCGACCCACGTGGCGGCAATGTCATCAGCGCAGACCTGCTGGCCTATCCCGAGCAACCCAATGAGCCGGAGCGCGTGCGTCTGTTCGACCATGATCCGTCGCGCTATTTCGTCGCCCAGAGTGGTCTGGTCAGTACCGACAGCCCTGCACCGAATCACCAGGCCCCGTTCGAAGTCGCCAGTCATGACTACGTGCTCGCAGACGGTCAGGACAGGGTCGAGGTACCGCTCACCTGGTCCGATCCGTCTGGCGTGCGCGTCAGCAAGGTCTTTGTCTTCGAGCGTGGCAGTTACGTCATCGAGCAGCGCCAGCAGGTAGACAACCAGAGCGTCACGAAGTGGACCGGCAATGCCTATCGGCAATTGCAGCGCGTCCCGTTGATTCTCGATAGTTCGGGCATCAAGGGTTATACGAATACATCGCGATACAGCTTCATGGGCGCCGCCTGGTACAGCCAGGAAGAAAAATTCCAGAAGCTTCCGTTCGATGATTTCAAGTCAGAGCCACTCAAGCGCACCGTCAGTGGTGGCTGGATTGCTCTCTTGCAGCACTACTTTTTCGCAGCCTGGATCCCGCCGGCCGAGGAAGCAGACCAATTCACCAGTGGCGAAGTCGAGGTTGGCGGACAGACCCGCTATCTCGTACGAAGCGCCTCGCCTGCGCTCGAAATCGCGCCGGGCAGCACGAATGCATTCACGGCGCGCTTGTACGTTGGCCCGAAACTGCAGAGCACCCTGGATGATCTCGCACCCGGCTTGGCCAAGACAGCCGACTACGGCATCTTCACCGTCATTTCCGAACCGCTGCATTGGCTGCTCGCGCAGTTCCACAAGCTGACCGGCAACTGGGGTTTCGCAATCATCCTGCTGGTTATCCTGATCAAGGCCGTGTTTTTCAAGCTCTCCGAAGCGCAATACCGATCCATGGCAAAGATGCGCAAGATGCAGCCGCGCGTCGCCGCCCTGAAGGAACGCTACGGTGATGACCGCGCCAAGATGAATCAGGCGATGCTGGAGCTTTACAAGAAAGAAAAAATAAACCCGTTGGGTGGCTGCCTTCCGATGCTGGTGCAGATTCCGGTCTTCCTCGGTCTGTACTGGGTACTTCTCGAAAGCGTCGAGTTGCGCCAGGCACCCTTCATTCTGTGGATTCACAATCTGACCGCTCCAGATCCGTACTACGTACTGCCCGTGCTCAACGCCGCAACGATGCTGGCCACCCAATGGCTGACACCGATGACCGGCATGGATCCGATGCAGGCGAAGATGATGAAGTTCATGCCGGTCATTTTCTCCGTGCTGTTCGCATTCTTCCCGGCCGGCCTGGTCTTGTACTGGACCGTTAACGGCGCGCTCGGCTTGCTCCAGCAATGGATCATCACCCGACGCATCGAAGCGGGTAGCAAGACCACGGTTCCCGCCACGACAAAATAGACGGAACTCCGGTTCGCCGCCGGAGTGCAGGACGCGAGTCCGGACTATCCATGAACGGTGCGTTTATTCACTTGGTCCATGAAGCCGCACGACGTTCGACGCACTCGGTGATTGCACCTGCAATCACCGCCATCGTGAAAGGCGGTGAAAAAATGGAGTCCTGCGCGATCATGGCGCGGATTCATGAACAGGCCGCGAAAGCATGAGCATCCAGGGTCGGACGATAGCCGCCATCGCCAGCGCAACAGGTGCTGGCGGCATCGGTGTGATCCGCCTGTCCGGATCCGACGCAGCAGACTTTGCAAGGATGTTCCTGGGTCGAGCACCAAGACCACGGCATGCCCATCCCTGTGTTGTCCGCGACGCCGCCGATGCAGTACTGGATCGCGGCTTGATGCTGTACTTTCCGGCACCGCATTCCTTTACGGGCGAAGATGTTCTCGAATTGCAGATGCATGGCAGTCCGGTCATGCTGCGAACACTGCTTGCGCGCATGCTTGAACTCGGTGCACATCCGGCACGACCCGGAGAATTCTCCGAACGCGCCTTTCTCAACGGAAAACTCGATCTCTCGCAAGCGGAAGCGATCGCGGATCTGATAGCGAGCAACTCTGAGGCCGCCGCGCGTGCAGCGACGCGCAGTCTTGAAGGCGAGTTCTCCACCCAGGTCGCTGCAATTACCGAAGCCGTCATACGCCTTCGCATCTGGATAGAGGCCGCCATCGACTTCCCGGAAGAAGAGATAGACTTCCTCGCAACGCCCAGTCTCATTTCGGACTTCGCTGACCTGCGAGCCACCATGGACAGGCTGTTGGCTGCAACCCGACGGGGTGTGCGCCTCGCCGAAGGTTTGCACGCCGTCATCATCGGACGTCCCAACGCCGGCAAATCCAGTCTGCTCAATGCACTGGCGGCCAGTGATCGCGCCATCGTCACCGAGATCGCGGGTACGACGCGCGACGTGTTGCGCGAGACGATCGATCTCGACGGCATCGGCCTGACACTTGTCGACACTGCGGGTCTGCGTGAATCAACCGACCCAGTCGAGCTTGAAGGCATCCGTCGTGCCAGAGCTGAACTCGACAAGGCGGACTTCGCCATTCTTGTCACGGACGACCTCAACGTTGATGCAGATCTACAACTGCTCACATCAGTGCCCGAAACTGTCGGACGCGTGGTTGTCCATAACAAGATCGATCTCGATAGCGCACAGCCCCGCCGCAACACCGAGGCCGGACTCGCCCATGTCTGGCTCTCCGCCCGCCAGGGTGAGGGACTCGACCTCCTGGTTGCAGAACTGAAAACGGCAGCTGGCCACAGTGAAACCAGCGAAGGTGCCTTCAGTGCCCGCGCACGCCACGTTGCTGCCCTGGAGACAGCCAGCGATCATCTCGACGCGGCCACGCATGCACTCGAACATCAGCGTGCCGGAGAACTGGCTGCCGAAGAACTGCGCCAGGTGCAGCATGAACTCGACACAATCACAGGCGAGTTCAACAACGAGGACCTTCTCGGTCGCATCTTTTCCGACTTCTGCATCGGCAAGTGAACGGGCGCAAGCAAAGCCTTTGCTCAGATCGCCACGCCTGATTCGACACGATCAACGGAATACCCCCGCAACCCTCCAGGCCGAGCTTGCGGCAACCACAGCGAAATCCGCGCCACACGTCTTCGTGTCGAAGAAACCATCAAGTGGTGATATCCACATTTAATCAACAAAGCCAGCGTGCATCTACACGCCGGAGCATTCGTCCGGCAAGCCGGATCCGTACCCCCCATTGCCCCACCTCGATGGGCACAAGTCCGCGACGTATCGGCCCGGAAACCCCGTCAAAAATGGCCGCGACATCATTCGATTCGAATGGTGAACAAAAAGCGAAATCGGTATGGCGGTATCAATCGGAGAGTTGCAGCGGGATAATCACTCGCTCAATTGGAGATCCACAATGCGAGTGTTGTTGTTTGCCATGATGCTTTTGCCCACCTGTTGCCTGGCTGAAACCCTGACCATCGAGAGCATCTTCTCGGGCGGTTCGCTGGACGGACCGGTTCCGCGCGAACTCGGGATTTCGCCGGACGGCCAGAGGGTGACGTTTCTGCGTCCGAAGACCGACGACCAGAACCGACTCGATCTCTGGGAGTACAACATCAAGGACAAGGCAACGCGCTTGCTGGTCGATGCCGACACTCTGGATTCCGGAAACGAGC
The DNA here is from genome assembly GCF_049593775.1 of Dokdonella sp. Classification (GTDB taxonomy): domain Bacteria; phylum Pseudomonadota; class Gammaproteobacteria; order Xanthomonadales; family Rhodanobacteraceae; genus Dokdonella. The sequence goes on from NZ_JBAWHJ010000374.1 coordinate 15,302, forward strand.
TCAGCGATGCGGAAAAGGCGCGTCGCGAGCGCGCTCGCATGGGCAGCCTGAGCGGCATAGTCAGCTATTCATGGTCTCCCAACGGTCAGGCCCTGCTGTTCCCGCTTGGAGGAAAACTGTATCTGTATTCTCTGAACGCTCCGATCGCGGAAGCTGCCCGCGAACTGCCCACAGGTGGCGACTTCGTCGATCCGAAGGTTTCGCCCAAGGGAGGCTATGTCTCATTCGTGCGCGAACAGAATCTCTGGGTCATCGATCTTGCCAGCAACGATCTCAGGCAACTCACCGAGGATGGCGAAGCTACCGTGCACAATGGTGAGGCGGAATTCGTTGCACAGGAAGAAATGGGCCGTGGCGACGGCTACTGGTGGGCTCCGGACGATTCGATGATCGCCTTCGAGCGTTACGACGAATCAGGGGTCGACATAGTAAAGCGTACCGAAGTCTATGCAGATCGCACCGAGACCATCGAACAACGCTACCCGGCAACCGGCACACCCAATGTTGCAGTAAAGCTGGGGCTTGTCGCCGCAACGGGTGGCGAGACGCGCTGGCTCGACCTTGGTCTGGATCCCGATATCTACCTGGTCAGAGTCAACTGGTTGCCGGATGGCAAGAAGCTCAGCTTCCAGGTCCAGTCGAGAAACCAGAAGCGTCTCGAACTGCACATCGTCGACGCGCAGACACTGGAACAAGAAAACATACTTTCAGAAACCAGCGAAACGTGGATCAACCTCAACGACAGCTTGCGCTTTCTCGGGGATGGCAAACGCTTCATCTGGGCGAGCGAGCGCACCGGCTATCAACACCTCTATCTGTACGGAATCAGTGGCAACCTGATCAACGCGATCAGTGCAGGCGAATGGAACATTGACGAAGTGCTTGGTGTCGACGAGACGCTTGGCCGGGTCTACGTTGAATCCAATCGCAACTTTATTCCGGATACACAGATCTACGCACTCGAGCTGGATGGCAGCCAGGCCGATGAGCCGCGTCGCATCAGCAAGCGCAATGGAACGCACAAGGCGAAATTCTCCATTGACGCAGACTTCTATCTCGACACATTCAGCGATCCGAAGACGCCTCCGCGAGTCAGCGTGCGCAAGCCGGATGGCGAGTTCATCGCCTGGATCGAACAGAATCCGCTCGATGCAGATCATCCCTATGCAGCCTACGCAGGAAGCTTGATTGAACCCGAATTCGGGACGTTGACGGCAGACGACGGCCAGATTCTGCACTACCGACTGTTCAAGCCCGCCGGCTTTGATCCGAACAGGCGATATCCGGTCCTGAACTATTTCTATGGCGGCCCTGGCGTGCAAAAGGTCACGCGCGCATGGCCGGATCAGACCACACACTACCTGCAGTCCATGGCGCAACGGGGCTATGTGGTGTTCACGCTCGACAATCGAGGTACAGCCCGACGCGGGCGCGCGTTCTCCGATGTCATCCACCTCCAGCTGGGCAACGCCGAGGTACTGGACCAGTTGGTTGGCATCCACTGGTTGAAGCAGCAGCCCTGGGTCGACGGCGACCGCATCGGCACCTTCGGCTGGAGCTACGGCGGGTACATGACCACAATGTTGCTGGCCAAGGCATCCAGCGATATTGCCGCAGGTGTTGCTGTTGCGCCGGTCACGGACTGGACCCTGTATGACACGCACTACACCGAACGCTATCTTTCCACACCGCAAGACAATGCAGCCGGATATATCCGAAGCGCGCCGTTCGCGTGGCTGGATGGCTTGAGCGCACCCCTGCTCCTGATCCACGGCATGGCCGATGACAACGTGCTGTTCTCCAACTCCACCCAACTGATGTCGGAACTGCAGAAGCGCGGGGTACAGTTTGACTTGATGACCTATCCGGGCGGCAAGCACGGTCTTTCCTCCAATGCGATGAAACAGCACGTGTTCAATCTCATTACCAACTGGCTTGACCAGCAGCTTGATCCGGAAAAGATCGTTGCAAGTTCGGCACTGCCCGCGGCGCGCAACTGAATCCTCCCGGTGGCATGAATTTTACCCACCCTATGGATTCTGGCCCCTGGGCCCACGCTTGAACGTGGGGAGTCCATAGAGGTTCTTGGTCAAACGGGAGTCCATGATGATTCGAGCGGCTTTGGGGTTGCTTGTCGTGCTTGTCAGCCTGGGGGCGCGCGCTGACGAGCGCATTCTCGAGTTCCACAGCGAAATCGAAATTGCCCACGATGCGTCGATGCACGTCACCGAAACGATTCGGGTACGCGCCGAAGGCAATCGCATCCGACGGGGCATCTATCGCGACTTCCCGACGCGCTACCAGGATGCCAGCGGCAACCGCGTCCACATCGTGTTCGAGCCACTCGGTGTCACCCGAGATGGCCAACCCGAGCCCTGGCATGCAGAAGCACTGTCGAACGGCGTACGAGTCTATTTTGGCGATGCCGACGTCCGTCTTGGCAGCGGGGAATTCACCTACGCATTCACCTACAAGACCGCACGCCAACTAGGCTATTTCGAAAATCACGACGAGCTGTACTGGAACGTGACCGGCCTCGATTGGGAGTTCGTGATCGACAAGGCAAGTGCAAGCATCAGCCTGCCCGAGCCTGTTGATCGTGACCGCATCAGCATCGAGGGCTACACCGGGCCGAAAGATTCCAGGGCACAGGACTACATGACCAGGGTCGATGTACAGGGCCGTTCGCTTATAGAGACGACGCAGCCCTTGCAGCCACAGAATGGATTGACGGTGGTCGTCGGATTTCCGAAAGGCATTGTTGCCGTTCCGGACCTTGAGGAAAAATTGGCCTGGTTCGCTGCCGACAATCGTCGTGAAGCGGTGCTCGCCCTGGGCTTGCTGGTGCTGACCGGATTCCTGAGCCTGCAATGGTGGCGAGTCGGCCGTGATCCCCGGGGTGGCGTCGTCATCCCCGAATACGATCCGCCGGCCAGACTCTCACCCTCTGCGATGCGCTACATCCGCAACATGGGCTATGACGACCGCTGCTTCGCCGCCGACATCGTCCAGCTTGGCGTGCTGGGTGCTGTCAGGATCAGCAAGGACAAGTATTCGAAGTACGTGGTGGAACGCAGTGCAGCAGGCGCAAGCGGCGCGCAGCTCTCGGATTCGACAAAGGTGCTTTACGACGGGTTGCTCGCCGATCGAACATCGATCGAATTCAAGCAGGAAAACCACGACATCGTCGGACCTGCCCGCAGGGCACATGAAAGCCAGCTCAAGGAGATGCATGCCAAGCCGAACTTCCGCCGCAACGACGGCATCGGTTGCCTCGGTGGCCTGATCAGCATTGCTACTGTCGTGGCGGCGTTCATGATCGACAACCTCAAGGCAAGCCCACTGACGATCGTCGCCACGGTGTGCACGTTCGTCGTGGCTTCGATTCTTGCCAACGTGCTTCATGGCTGGATCAAGTCGCACAACGATGGGCAAAAATTCAGCGGCCTGAGCGTAGTCGGCCTGTTGTTCGCGCTGGCGATCACGCTGGGGGCGATCTGGTTTCTCTCCAGCCAGACCAGCGTGCTGTTCGCGCTGCTGATCGCCCTGATCTCGGCGGTGCAAGTACCGTTCGCCTACTGGATGCGCGCGCCCACCCCGGCAGGGCGCAAGTTGCTCGACCGCATTGAAGGCTTGCGCCTCTACCTCGGAGTGGCCGAACGCGATGATCTAGCGCGCGCCAAGGCGCCACCGATGAATGCCGACGAGTACCAGCGCCTTCTGCCGTACGCGCTCGCGCTCGATGTTGAAAAGACCTGGGGTGACCAGCTGGCAACCGCGATCGGCCCCGCCGCATTTGCCACTGCAGCAGCCGGCATGGCCTGGTACGCGTCCAACGATGCAGCACGTGGTTTCGACGCAGGCAGCTTCGGCAGTTCGCTGGGTTCGTCGTTGAGCAGCGCAGTCAGCTCTTCATCAACCGCACCGGGTTCGTCATCTGGCAGCGGTGGTGGAGGTTCGTCGGGTGGTGGAGGCGGTGGAGGAGGAGGCGGCGGCTGGTAGCTCAGGGGGAATGGAGAATGGGGAATGGGGAAAGGGAAAGGGAAAAGCGTGGTCTCGGGATGTGCAACTGGTCTCTCGAGCCATTCTCAGCTCTCCATTGACTCGCCGCTTCCTGCGGCTCGCCCTTGGGGCCAGCTTCGCTGTTCATTTTGACATCCTGTCTTCACAGTCCCATTCCCTGCCTTCGCCTATCCAGCCCGCCCCTTCCCGGCGGCGTCGAGCGCAGCGAGGTATTCAGCCCAGTTTTTTGCGTGATCCTGACCCAATGTGTACAAGGTATCCCAGGCGAAGATGCCAGTCTGGTGCCCGTCACTGAACTTGAGCAGCACGGCGTAGTTGCCGACCGGTGCAATCTCGTCGATGTTGACGTCGATCTTTCCAGCTACCAGCACCTTCTGACCAGGCCCATGCCCCTGGACCTCCGCACTTGGCGAATTTACGCGCAGGTATTCGGCTGGCAGTCGGAACACCACCCCGTCGTCGAATCCCACTTCAAGAT
>NZ_JBAWHJ010000375.1:0-3472 GCF_049593775.1 Dokdonella sp.
GGCAAGGGGCGATAGTGGCTTTCGACGTAGGGCAGGAACGCGAATTCGCCCGGAAGATCGCGCCGTTCCAGCTCGCTCACTACCAGCAGCAGGAATGGCATTGCGTCCTCAAGCGACTTGCTGAAGATGCCTGGAGCCCGCGTATATCGCCGAGCCTCGGCGACAACGGCGCTGCTGTAGTTGCAGCTGTCGAGAACGAAACGTTCGCGGAGTCGCGGCCAGGGCGAGAGCTCGTTGATGTCAGGCTGCTCTGCCACGACAGGAACTGGCGGTGGACTTGTTTCCGGAACGGAAATTATCTCCGGTTTGGGCGCGGGCGGAACCGGAGCGGGTCGGTGCAGTGGCGCCGTACATGCGGCAAGCATCAGGAAAATGCAGGCGAGAACGCCTGCGTTGCGCAGCTCCGTGACCCTCATGCGCGAAAGGAATCCTTCTGGGCACGCAATGCCGCGAAGCGTGCGACCCGGTCCGCAGAGTCCTGAACTTCCGGGCCGAGTCCGGCGATGACGCTGCTGACATCGATGCGCAGGAACGGATTGCAGGCGAGTTCATCCGACAGAAGCGACGGTACGGTCGGCAGACCATTGGCGCGCAAGCGCTGCGCCTCCTCCATGCGTGCCGCCAATGAAGTGTTTTCCGGTTCGATCGCTTTCGCAAAGATGCAGTTCGCCACGGTGTATTCATGTCCGCAGCAAACTCGCGTATTTCCCGGCAGCCGTGCCAGCTTTTCCAGAGAGTCGAGCATCTGGGTCGGGGAGCCCTCGAAAAGGCGACCGCAGCCCACGCTGAACAAGGTATCGCCACTGAAAAGCAGGCCATTTCCGTAATACGCTATGTGGCTGCGAGTATGTCCTGGCACCGCAATGACGGTGAACGTGCTGGCGGGTGAGTCCAGGACAATGCTGTCGCCATCACCGACGCAATGAGTGACGTGATCGATGCGAGAATCATCTGGCCCGTGCACGCTCGCACTACCAAGTTCAAGCAGCTCGGGCACGCCGCCGATATGGTCGGGGTGGTGATGGGTCAGCAAGATCGCACGCAGCCGCAGGTTCTGCTGACGAATGACTTCAATGACAGGCGCCGCTTCACCAGGGTCGACTACCAGCGCGTTGCCGGATGGATCGGCAAGCAGCCAGATGTAGTTGTCATTCAATGCCGGGATCGGCAACAGTCGCAGAGCGTTCATGCTCCAACTATAGCCGCGGCATGGGTACCGCAAGCAAGTGCCACGCGGTCAGTCGGCACCATGCAAAGGGCCATTGCCCGGAGACGCAGCTGGACGGAGGTCGTCGGAAGCGCTGTGCCTCCCCGTTTTCGGGGAAGTCCGATCGACTTTGGCACACGCATCGGTGCGGTTGTCTGAAAACGCCGGGGCACATGCCGGCCGATCTGATCTTGGGCAGGGCAGCGCTCGAAGCTGCTGCTGTGGGTGGGCGTGATACCCGAAACTCCAGCTGCCATGGCGCGTCAATGCTGGTCATTTTATATATCGTTTCGCCAGCGGCGTCACCTTGGAAAACGTTCGGGTTAAACTCGATGGTCAGCCAGCCACCAACATGTGCAGGATTCAACGCGTCGTGCCGCTCCAAGCAGCCCATTACTTCGATCTTGCGCCATTGCGCGGCCTGCTGTCGCAGGAATGGAGCCTTGTGCGTCAGCGGGCGTCTACGATTCCCTCTGGGGCCGCGCTTTCCCTGCGCCCGTCGGCGTCGGGCGCGGAAACCGCGCTACGCAGTCATCCCGAGATGATTCGCCTGCAGATTGCTGAAGGCATCGTGAGTGGGGACTTGCGCTGCCGACCGGACGCGCTGCCCCTGGACAATGACAGTGTGCAGTTGGTGGTGGCTAGACATGTCCTCGACTTGCTTGATCCGCAAAGTGGAGTTGCAGGCGAACTGGCACGCATACTTGCTCCCGGGGGAACCTTGTTTCTGTTCGGCATGAACATGTTGAGTCCCTGGCGGGTCTGGTCCGCATTCACTGGAGGTGAAGTGTCATCAATGCCACGCTTTCGTAGTGTTCTCCGGGTCCAGCGAGAATTTTCACGTGCCGGTCTGCAGCCATTGCGACGGGAATTTCTCGGCGGGATCTGGCCCGATGCAACCGATGAATCGGGCTTCGTGACTGGCAGCCGTCTGCATGGCGCTTGGATGCTCGCACTGTCCAAGCAGCGCTCTGCCGGACGCGTGATTCCGCTGCGTCCTCGCAACAGCGCCCTGTCGCTGGGCCGCGGGTTTGCGCAGATGCCAAGTCGCCGGGCATGTCTGTGAGCGCCGTCGAGCTGTTTACCGATGGTGCCTGCCTGGGCAATCCCGGACCGGGTGGCTGGGCGGCCTTGCTGCGACATGCGGGACGCGAGCGGGAGTTGCATGGTGGCGAAGTGCATACGACAAACAACAGGATGGAGCTTCTGGCCGTGATTTCCGGGCTGGAGGCACTGCGCAAACCATGTGCAGTGGAGCTGACCACGGATTCTCAGTACGTGATGCGAGGAATCAAGGAGTGGATGCCTCGCTGGATAGCCAAGGGCTGGCGAACAGCGGGAGGTGATCCGGTAAAGAACAAGGACTTGTGGGAACGCCTCGTTGAGGCGATTGCGCCGCACACGGTCGAATGGCACTGGGTGCGCGGGCATGCTGGCCACCCCGAGAACGAGCGCGTTGACCGGCTCGCGCGCAGCGCCGCGGAACTGATGCGTGACAAGCAGGCGGAGGCACTGTGAGACAAGTCGTGCTGGATACGGAAACGACCGGACTCGAGGTCAAGAAGGGGCATCGAGTCATCGAGATCGGATGCGTCGAGCTGCTGGAGCGCAGGCCCAGTGGACGCACGTTTCACTGCTTCCTCAATCCCGACAGGGCAGTCGATGAGGGCGCGCGTGCAGTACATGGCATCGACGATGCCTTTCTTCAGGACAAGCCCCGGTTCCGTGAAATCACAAGCGAGTTCCTTGATTTCGTCGCGGGTGCTGAAATCATCGCGCACAACGCAAGTTTCGATGTTGGTTTTCTTGACGCGGAGCTCGGCCTTGCGGCGCCTGAGCTGGGCAAGCTGACTGACCATGCGAGCGTGCTCGACTCGCTGCAGATGGCCAGAGAGAAGTATCCTGGTCAGCAAAACAGCCTGAACGCATTGTGCAAACGTCTTGGCGTCGACAACAGGCATCGCGAACTGCATGGGGCGCTGGTCGATGCGCATCTGTTGGCCGACGTCTATCTGGCGATGACAGCGGGGCAGGGAGATCTTGGGCTGGCTGTTGAAACGGCAGAGCAGCCGCAGCGCGCGGTCACTACCGGGCCTCTGGCGGGACACGGGCTTCGCGTATTGCGGGCGAATGAATCCGAATTGGCAGCCCACGCCGCAAGAATCGAATCGATCGAGGTGGCCAGCCAGGGTGCCTGCGTCTGGAAGATTTCGTCAAAAGAGGGGGATGAAAGAGTTGCATAGAATCATTCATGCACTCTCTCGC
>NZ_JBAWHJ010000376.1:0-11378 GCF_049593775.1 Dokdonella sp.
CGCCCATACAGCCCACCCCTACGGAGGCTTTGGGCATTGCTGATCAGGGATTGGCGTTGTCTGGATTGAGGCTGTCTTCGCTCCACCTGGCGGGATTGCTCTCGATGTATTCGGCAATTCGCAAGTAATCCTCTTCATTGCGTATGACGTGCTCGTGGTAGCCACGTTGCCAAACACGTTCGCCTGGAGTCTTTCGAAGGTTATTCACTCTGCGCGCAGAGAAGGACTTGAATGCGCGGATCAATTCCGGCAGTCCGTGTCCCGATATCTTCTTGCTGTCGGTTTCAGAAACGTCATTCAAGGCGAGGATGCCGTGAAAGTGATTCGGCATGACCACGTGCCGGTCGAGCACGACCCGGACGTAGTGTCTCTGAAGCTCCAACCAGGACTCCTCGATCAACAGTCCTGCCGAGTTGATTCGCATCGACCCTGCGATGCATTCACCGAGCAGACACTCGCGATCCTGCACGCACATCGTCACGAAATAGTAGCCCACCTGGCTGTAGTCGTAGTTCGGCAATCGCAGTGATTTGCGGAACTTGGGCATGGTTCTTCCGTGAAATGCCGGTTCTTGTTTTCTTGATGCGCAAGAGCGGGCGGGTCTGAGACCCGCCTCTACACCCTGGCCCTACGGAACACCGCTACGGCACGCCGCTACGCAAGGCTGATTGGAGCGTTCCTAGTGGTGGTGACCACCAGCGCCGTGCACGTGTCCGTGCTGCTTTTCTTCGTCGGTGGCTTCACGAACTTCAACGATCTCGACGGCGAAATGCAGGGTCTCTCCAGCCAGTGGATGATTGCCATCGACGGTGACATCCTCACCTTCGATCTCGGTGACAACGACGGCGATCGGGCCTTGCTGGGTCTGTGCCTGGAACTGCATGCCGACGGCCAGGTCGGCCACACCTTCGAACGACTTGCGCGGGACGACCTGTACCAGCTCATCGATGTAGTTGCCGTAACCGTGCTCGGGTTCGACGTCGACCACGAACTTGTCGCCTGCCGAATGACCGGTCATTTCGCGCTCGAGTCCAGGCACGATGTTGCCTGCACCGTGGAGGTAGGCCAGTGGCTCACGTCCATCAGAGCTATCAAGCACTTCGCCGGCATCATTCGTCAGTGTGTAGTGGAATGACGCGGCGCTGTTGTCGGCAATCTGCATGCTGTTACCTCAAATCTGTAGGCTGAAAAAAGAAAACCCCGGACGCGTGCGTCCGGGGTCGGCAGGGATGGCGCTCGACGATCAGTCGTCGGCGCGTACGGCTTCCGCCTGCGGGCCCTTGGGGCCCTGGGTTACGGTGAAGCTGACTTTCTGACCCTCGGCCAGCGATTTGAAACCGCTGCCTTCGATCGAGCGAAAGTGCACGAACACGTCCGGGCCGGACTCACGTGTAATGAAACCAAAGCCTTTGGCGTCGTTGAACCATTTTACGGTGCCGTTTTCGCGATCTGACATGACTAAATCCTTGAACAAGTTGAAACCAGGGGGTGTGCGCGAATCAATGATTCGACGCGAGTACTGGGTGTGCAAGGAGGGTCAAGCAAGACGCGGCGAACAGTCCGATCACTGGATCAGCTGTGCCCATGTCACGATGCAATGTGACTCCGGCATACACAGTGCGGCGAAGTGTACGACAGCGGGTCGCCAAACGCGAATATGCCCCTTGTTCGACGCAACCCTGCCCTTGGCTGCGGGCTGGCCACAGGGAATTCGTGGTGAGGGGCTTTCACTGGACGGGCCTTGCCGCTAAGGTCTCCGCCTGTCAAAACCACCCGGGATCGCCGTGCGCACCTATTTGCTTGCAAGCTTGCTTGGATTGTCGATCCCTGTCGCGGCGCTCGCCGAGGAGTGGTTCGTCGAGGCTCGCTATCCGGATGCGCATGCGCTCCAGCTTGCAGGCGGGCAGTTCCAGCACCTGGATATCGACCCGGTGCGCAGGACATTCCGTGTCGACACCGATGAAGACGGAATCCGGTTTCTTCGCGATATGGGCATGGACGTACAAATCGACATGGCAGCGACAGCCCGGCTGCGCGCCTTCTATGCGGCCAGTGATTCGATTTCCAGCATTCCAGGCTACAGCTGCTACCGGACGGTCGAGGAAACCTACGCAAGCATCGACGACATGGTGCTCGCTCGCCCGGACCTGGCCTCGGTGTCGGAGATCGGTCCGACCTGGGAGCGCGCGCAATCTGCCTCCAGCGGCTACATGATGAAAGCGCTGCGTCTGACCAACATGACAACCGCAGCGAGCGATCCTGATCGCCCGCGGCTGGTCCTGTTCGGATCAATCCATGCGCGTGAATACACTCCAGCCGAACTGCTGACGCGTTTTTCAGAGTGGCTGGTAGGCGGCTACGGTACCCATGCCCAAGCCACCTGGCTGCTCGACCATGTGGACTTCCGGCTCATCCTGCAGGCCAATCCCGACGGACGCAAGAAGGCCGAAACCGGGCAGTACTGGCGCAAGAATACGAATACGTCCAACGGCACTTGTGGCTCCGGAAGCCCGGGCATCGATCTGAACCGGAATTTCCCGTTCCACTGGAATGGCACGTCGGGCATCGGCTCCAGCGGGTCTGCCTGCAACGAGACCTATCGTGGACCCAGTTCCGCATCCGAACATGAAACCCGCAATCTTGTGACCTACGTTGCAGGCACCGCCGATGCGAAGGGTGTCTACGCCGGCGGCGCCCTGCCCGATCGCAAGCCGGATGACGTCACGGTCGCTGCACCAGATGATTACGCCGGTTTGTTCTTTGATATCCACAGCTATTCACAGCTCGTGGTCTGGCCCTGGGGCGATACGCGCGATCCAACCGAGAATGGCCTGGCCATGCAGACTCTGGGCCGCCGTCTGGCCGGCTACAACGAATACCTGCCCGCGCAGTCTTCCGACCCCAACTACCTGTACACCACGGACGGGACGACCACCGACACAATCTATGGCCTGCTGGGCGCGCCGTCTTTCACGATCGAGCTTGGTACCAGCTTCTTTGAAAGCTGTGCGAATTTCACCGCGGATACACTTCCAAAGAACCTGGCGGCATTGAAGTATGCAGCGAGAGTTGCACGAGCCCCCTACCAGTTGCCACTGGGACCCGACAGTCGCGACCTGGCCCTGGACCGCATCGTTGTCGAGGCTGGCGAACCTGTCGAGATCAGCGCCATCATTGACGACACGCGTTACAGCTCATTGAATGGTACTCAGCAAGTATTCGATATCCAGTCCGCGCAAGCGTTTGTTGATCGCGCACCCTGGGAAATCGGAGCCCTCAGCCAGTCTCTGGTCGCAATGGATGGCGCTTTCGACAGCCCTGTCGAAGCGGTAAGCGGAACGATTTCCACGACCGGGCTGGAACCGGGCCGGCACATCGTCTATGTGCAAGGCAAGAATGCTTCTGGCGCCGGGGACACCAAAGGCGCTGTCGATGCCATCTTCCTCGACATTGTTGCCGACGACACGATCTTCGAGAACGGGTTCGAAGATGGGGTGAGGTAGGGTGGATCGCTGCGATCTGGCGGCCAGATTGCGGGACATCGAACGAAGTTTGCGCCAAAGATGAGATTCTCATGGAAGGTGCACGCATGCTCCATGCGTCGACCAGCCCTGTCCCTGCTGCAGGCGAAAGCATCACGGCAGGTGCCGTTGCCTACGAATGACTTTCCGCATGCCGCTGCTCAAGCAACTTGATTGCGTCAATCAACCCCAGATTTCGAGCGCGTAGCAGAACCATCAGGTGGAACAGCAGATCTGCTGCTTCCCCGACCAGCTCCGAATCATCCTGGGCCACGGCCGCGAGCGCCATCTCCACGCCTTCTTCCCCGACTTTCTGCGCGATTCCACGTACACCGCCATCAAACAGCCGGGTCGTGTAGCTGCCGGGCGGGCGCTGTGCGGCACGCTGCTCGATGAGCCCATCCAGCGCGGCCAGAAACTGGAACGACATCGGTTCGGCAGTAGGGAAGCAGGTAGCTGAACCCGTATGGCACGTTGGCCCATCAGGTTCGGCACGTGCAAGGATGGTGTCTGCATCACAATCGACATGCAGCGATTTCAGGTTCAGGAAGTTGCCCGAACTCTCGCCCTTGGTCCACAGGCGCTTTCGGCTTCGACTGAAAAACGTGATCTTGCCACTGGACTGCGTCGCCAGCAGGGCTTCGGCATTCATATAGCCCAGCATCAGCACTGCACCACTCCGCCAATGCTGGATGATGGCCGGCAACAGGCCATCGCCCTTGGCCCAGTCGAGCGTTTCGATGTCAGAAGCAGGCTTCATGTACGCACCTCGATTCCACTTCCAGCCAGGAAGTTCTTTAGCTCAGGGATCGGCATGTCGCCGGAGTGGAAAACGCTGGCGGCCAATGCTGCGTCAACGTCTGCGTCGACAAAGACATCACGAAAATGCTCCCGCGTGCCAGCACCGCCAGAGGCCACCAGTGGAACCGAACAAAGCGACCGCACCGCACGCAACTGATCCAGGTCAAAGCCCTGGCGCACGCCGTCGGCACCCATGCAATTGAGCACGATTTCACCCGCACCACGTGATTGCACTTCAACCACCCAATCGAGCGTGCGCATCGGTACAGAGCGCATGCGCGTCGGATCCCCGGTGTACTGGCGAATGCGCCACTCGCCATCGTCGTCCAGCAGGCTGTCGATGCCGATTACCACGCACTGATTGCCAAAGGCATCCGCCAATTCGTTGATCAGTTGCGGCCGCTCGAGTGCAGGTGAATTGATCGAAATCTTGTCTGCGCCGGCAACCAGGATTGCGCGCGCCGAGGGGACATCGCGAATTCCGCCGGCGACGCAGAACGGAATATCGATAACCCTGGCCACGCGCTCCACCCAGTTGCGATCGACGCTGCGCCCTTGCGGGCTGGCCGTGATGTCGTAGAAGACCAGTTCGTCAGCGCCCTCGTCGCGATAGCGCATCGCCAGTTCGACGATATCGCCGACGACGACGTGATCACGAAACCGCACGCCCTTAACGACCTTGCCATCACGAACATCCAGACAGGGAATGATCCTGCGCGTCAGCATTCCAGCGCGCTCGCCAGATCCAGTTGCCCCTCAAGCAGGCTGCGTCCGAGGATCACACCCGCCACCTTGCCTTGAAGAGCCTTCACATCGGCCTCGTCACGTACGCCGCCGGATGCCTGCACGCGCAGATCGGGCGCAATCCGGGACAGGTGCGCATACAACTCAAGATTGGGACCGGACAGCATGCCATCGCGCTCGATGTCCGTGCAGAGGATGTGCTGTGCGCCGCTGCGTGCATAACGGGGGGCCAGCTCATCGAGTGTCACGGCGGCGGCTTCGGTCCATCCGGCCGACGACAGCTGCCAGCGACCATCAAGCCATCGGGTATCGAGGGCAATCACGAGTTGTTGCGCACCATGCGTCGAAATCCATTCCATGACGCGATCAGGCTCCCTCACTGCGATGCTGCCCAGCACGACCCGCTGCACGCCAACAGCGAAGAGGCGACGCAAGTCCGACTCATCACGCACTCCACCACCGGCCTGTATTTGAAGACCCAGGCCGGCCAGTGTTTCAATCAGAGCGAGGTTTTCAAACTTGCCGGCGCGCGCGCCATCAAGGTCGACGACGTGCAGCCATGTTGCACCGGCATCGCGGTACTTGCATGCCTGTTCCATCGCATTGACCGCGTATCCGGTCTCCCGGTTGTAGTCGCCCTGGCGCAGGCGCACCACGCGACCCTCGCGCAGATCCAGGGCGGGAATGATCTCGAGCTTCATAGTGAAAGGAAGTTTTCGAGCAGGCGTGCACCGACCGCAGCCGAGCGCTCGGGATGAAATTGCATGCCGCAGAAGTTTTTCTCGCGAACAACAGCCGCCAGAACCGTTCCATGACCGGAAGTTGCCAGCGCGTGCGTCTCACTGGTCACTGCATAGCTGTGCACGAAATACGCAAACGACTTTTCAGGAAGCTCACGCAATAGCGGATCTTCTCGAAGCACATCGAGTCGATTCCAGCCCATGTGTGGCACACGACAGGCAGGCGCAACGGGAATTCGACGGACTTGACCGGGGATTACCCCCAGACACGACGTATCACTTTCCTCCGAATGCTCGAACAGCAGTTGCATGCCAAGACACACGCCCAGTACGGGCTGCTTCAAGCCGCGCACCACGTCGACCAGGCCATGCGATTCCAGTTTCCGCATGGCGGGACCAGCTGCTCCGACGCCGGGAAGGATGACATGGCTGGCCGAGCGGATACGCGCTTCGTTGTGCGTGACGGATGCATCGATCCCCAGGCGTTCCAGGGCGTAGCGAACCGAACCGATGTTCGTGCCACCGGCATCCACGAGAACCACATCCGGGGCGCTCACAGGGTGCCCTTGGTACTGGGCAGGACATCGCCGTCCACATGAATCGCCTGGCGGAGACAGCGCGCAAACACCTTGAAGCATGCCTCTACCATGTGGTGCGCGTTGTCGCCACGAACGCTCAGATGCAAATTGGCACCGAGCGCGTCGCACAGCGACCGGAAAAAGTGCGGAACGAGCTCGGTCGGCAGTTCGCCGACCCGGTCTCGCGGAAAGATGCCGTCGAACACCAGCATCGATCTGCCTGACAGATCCAGAGCTGCGCTGGCGAGGCTTTCGTCCATTGGCAGACTGAATCCGTAGCGCCCGATCCCGCGCTTGTCACCCAGTGCTTCGCGCAAGGCTTCGCCAAGGGATAGCGCACAGTCCTCAATGGTGTGGTGCTCGTCGACTCCGGTATCCCCCTCGCAACTCAGACGCAGGTCGAAATCCGCATGCCGGGCAATCTGCTCGAGCATGTGGTCGAAAAACCCCAAGCCGGTGCGCACGTCCGAACTGGCGGGTGCATCGAGATCGACGCGGACGCGAATGCGCGTCTCCCTGGTGTCTCTGGACACCGATCCCGTACGCGGCGTACCGCACAAAGCATGAGCAATCTCTGGCCATGACTGGAAACCGGCGCCGACGCGGAATCCGCGCACGCCAAGATTGCGCGCGAACTCCATGTCGGTCTCGCGATCGCCGACCATCGCGGAACGAGATCTGGACCAGCTGTCATCCGACAGGTAGTGGCGAACGAGGCCAACCCCCGGCTTGCGCGTGTCCCTGCCCTCCTCGGCATGGCTGCGATCGACCAGGACTTCGCGAACCGGAATGCCCTGCGAGCCCAGGATTTGCATCAACAGATCCTGTGGCCCCTGGAAAGCCGCCTCCGGAAAGCTCGACGTTCCGAGACCATCCTGGTTGGTCACCATGACAATCGCGTAACCCGCCGAAACACAACGGGAAAGTGCGGCGATCACGCCGGGAAGAAGGGCAAACTTTTCGAATCGGTCAACCTGGAAGTCGTCGGGCTCCTCGATCAGGCAGCCATCACGGTCGACGAAAAGAATCCTGCGCTGGCTCACCCGGAAACCTCCAGCCGCACCAGTGCCTCAAGCAGCTGCGAGTTCTCCTCCCGCGAGCCGATGCTGATGCGCAGGAACCCGGCCAGACGCGCATGCCGACCGACGTCACGCACGATGATTCCACTGCGCTGCAGGCTGCGTTGAACCTGCGCTGCATCGACAAATCGCACGCAAAGGAAATTTGCCTTCGAAGGCAGCACCTCGATGACCGACGGCAATCGCACCAGGGCCGCGGCCATGCGCTCGCGTTCGGAGATGATCAGGCCAATGCGCTGACGCGTAGTGGCAAGGCCATCGGCATGCAATGCGCCTAGCGCAGCATTGATGCTGGGAGTCGGCAATGGATACGGCGGCATGATTCTGCGCAGCAGCGAAATGACTTCGACATCGGCGAGCAGGCAACCTACTCGAGCGCCCGCCAATCCCCATGCCTTGGAGAGGGTGCGCAGGATGCCGAGATTTTCGTATCGGCCAAGCAGCACGCTGACACTCGGCGATTCGGCAAACTCGATGTAGGCCTCGTCGACAATGACCAGGGCGCGATCAACCAGGGATCCGGCAATTCGCTCGATGACAGCGTGACTGGTCAAGGTACCGGTGGGGTTGTTCGGCGAGCACAGGAAAACCAGCTTGACCGAACCCGGGAGCTTCTTCAGGAGTAGGTCGACGTCGACATGGAAGTTCCTGTCGAGCGGAATCTCGATGCGCGCCGCACCCTGGACGGAGGCACAGACGGCGTACATGCCAAAAGTAGGCGGCATGATCGCAACAGCATCCACTCCGGGCCGGCAAAAACACCGAACGAGCAGGTCGATCGCCTCATCACTGCCACGCCCGACCAGGATGCGGCTTTCGTCCACGGAATATAGTTCGGCCAGACGTGCGAGCAGGTCGGCTGGTTGCGGGTCCGGGTATCGGTTCAGTGCCCGGCCCTGCATGGCCTTCGGCACACCGGCGGGCGGCCATGGCGCCTCGTTCGCATTCAGCATGACTTCGGCCATGGCTGATTCCGAACGCGCCGACGAATAGGGTTGCAGGGAAAGGATCTCGGGCCTGGCAAGGTCGCGAATGTTCATGCCACGGCCTCCAGCGAAGCCAGACGAATGCTGACTGCATTGGCGTGCCCGTCAAGCTTTTCAGCCTGAGCCAATGTCACTGTGCAAGGACCTATTGTGCGCAATCCTTCCACGGTCGACTCCTGCACGGTCATCTGTTTCTGAAAGCTTGCCACGGACAAGCCACTCCAGGTGCGGGCAGCACCGTAAGTGGGCAGGACGTGGTTGGTGCCACTGCAATAGTCGCCAATGGATTCCGGCGTCCAGGCACCGAGAAAGACCGACCCTGCGCTGGTCACCATTGGCAGCAGGTCACGTGCGTTCGCTGTATTGATGATCAAGTGCTCCGGTGCGTAGCGATTGCTGATGGCGACAGCCTGATCGAGTGAATCGACCTTGATCAGGCTGGAAGCGGCAATGCAACGACCCGCAATCTCCGACCTGGGCAATGCGTCGCACTGGCGCTTCACTGCAACGGCGACCGCATCGATCGTGTGCTGGGACGGCGAAAGCAGGAGTACCTGTGAATCCGCCCCATGCTCGGCCTGTGCGAGCAGGTCGGCCGCGACGAATTCCGGTTCGGCATGGTGATCAGCGATGACCAGTACTTCCGACGGGCCTGCTGGCATGTCTACCACGGCACCATCGGGGTCGGCAGCAACCTGGCGCTTGGCTTCGGTGACCCAGACGTTTCCCGGGCCGAAGAGCTTGTCGCATCGGGGAACCAATTCGCTTCCGTAGGTCATCGCCGCGATGGCCTGGGCGCCACCAAGCTTGAATATCGTGCGGACGCCGCAGAGTTCAGCGGCGTAGAGCACGGCCTCATCGCAACGCCCGTCGGCGCGCGGCGGCGTACACAGGATGATATCCGGGCAACCAGCCAGCATTGCCGGCACGCCAAGCATCAAGGCCGTCGACGGCAGCGCGGCGCTACCCGCTGGCACGTACAGTCCAACGCGTGGAATCGGTCGGGAGATGCGTTCACAACGGACCCCAGGCGCAGTTTCCATATACACCGACGGCACCATGCACGCCTTGTGAAATGCCTTGATGCGCGAGTGGGCTTCCTTGATGGCTGATTTGAGTACGGGATCAAGCGAGCGCACCGCCTCAGCAATCTCTTCAGCCTTCACTTCCAGGGAGTCCAGATCCCAGCAATCCAGGCGTCGGGTCAGCTCCAGCAAGGCCATGTCGCCATCGGCGCGAACATTGCTGATGATGTCCCTGACCTTGTTGCGCAGCTCCGCACTGGCTTGCTGTGCAGGCCGGGTCAACGCTGCGGCGCGCGCCGGCTCATCCAGTGAGTTCCAGTCGATCAGGTTCATGCCAGCATTTGCTCCAGGGGCAGGACCAGCATCTGGCGTGCACCGGCTCGCTTCATGTCTTCGAGATGCTGCCAGGTTATGGCGTCGTTGCAGATCGCCTGCACCGCAACTTCGTTGTCCAATCCCTCGATGGGCGTGACGGTGGCCTGCTGGCCGTTGGGCAGGAGGCGCTGGATGTCTTCCAGGGCTGATCGTGGCGAATGCCACATGACGAGTTTCGAGACGCGCACCTGGATAACGCCATCAATGCGTCTCAGGAGCATGTCGATCAACTCGCCACGCTCGTCACCCGGCATCACACTGCCCGCGGCAAGCACCGCTTCAGACTCGAGCACGACAGCCACTTCCTTTAACTGGTTGGCCGCGAGCGTCGCCCCGCTGGACACAAGATCGCAGATGAAATCTGCCGATCCGAGTCGCGGCGCGATTTCCACCGACCCTGAAAGGCTGACAATGGATGCCTCCACCGCGGAACGCCGCAGCCAGTCGGCGAGAAGATTCGGATAGGTCGTTGCAATGCGCGTGCCCGAAAACTGGCTGGCGTCGCTGTAGTCGAAGGCCTCAGGCACGGCTACGGATAGTCGACAACGACCGAACCCCAGCGGCCTCAGCTCCGTGAACGGCGCCGAAACCCCGGCATCAAATCCGAGCACCTGCTCGCTGAGCACGTTCCGGCCGACGATACCCAAGTCGCAAACACCATCGGCAATCATGCCCGGCACGTCGTCATCGCGAACCAGGAGGAGGTCAACGGGCAATGTCTCGCCAAAGCAGAATAGCTTGTCCCGACTGCGGCGAAAACTCAGCCCGCAGCGCGCCAGAAGATCCAGCGAAGCATCACTGAGTCGCCCCGACTTCTGGATGGCGATGCGCAGCCGATCCCTCGTACTCATGCGCTTTCTCCAGGCCGCCGGGAGGATTTGCGCGCAGGCCTTGCCGCCTTTTCCGAACCCGCCTGGGACAGCGCAGCAAGATAACCGCCATTGCCCTGGCTCAGGAACCGGGCCACGCGACCGATCGTCGTGATGCTGACGGCGGTGCGATCGTGGATTTCCCGGTAGGGCATGCCCTTGAGGATGTAGGGAACGACGCGCCAGCGATCGGAAAGCGCCTCAAGCTCGGAGGGCGTACACAGATCGCGCAGGAAGGACCGCATTGCGGGGACGGTATCAAGGACGAGCAAGGCCCGGCACAAGCTGTCCTCGGCCTTCGCAGCCGGTGCTTCCGCTTCTATGGATCGACGCTTCATAACGTATTAACGCGTTAGTACATTGGCTCGCAGTGTATCGGCGCTTGCTGCGCTGCGCAACAGGTGAATGGTGCTTGAAGGTCAGGCGACGCTGGGGTTCGCTTGCGCTCACCTCCAACCTACATCGCAGCCGCGCAGATTTTCGCTTTCGCAGGTTGGGCTGAGCGTATGCGATGCACAACAACAGGATGGCGTGGACGTCGAACCTTCAATTCGACTCAACAACGTTGGGGTTCGCTTGCGCTCACCGCCAACCTACATCACAGCCGCGCAGATTGTCGCTTTCGCAGGTTGGGCTGAGCGAATGCGATGCCCAATAGCC
>NZ_JBAWHJ010000377.1:0-6303 GCF_049593775.1 Dokdonella sp.
GATGAAAAGCTGAGGCCTCTGGTCTCGGAAAACGAGGATTGATCCGCATGAGTCAGGAAATTCGCGAGCAACTGTCTGCCTTGATGGACGGAGAACTCTCCGGTGAAGAGACCCGATTTCTGATGCGCCGTCTTGCGCATGACCAGAGTCTGGTCTCGTGCTGGTCGAATTTTCATGTTGCCAGACAGGCGATGCGTCGGCAGGAGATTGTGCTGGTCCGGTCGAATTTTGCCGATTCGGTTCTGGCTCGAATTGACACCGAGGTGCAGCCTGAGGTCAGGCGGACGGGAACGCTGCTGCGCTGGGCTTCCGGCGGAGCGATCGCGGCTTCAGTTGCTGTCGCTGCCCTTGTCCTGAGTGGCCCTCAGGACGGTACCGGCATCGCGCCAGTCGAGCAGACTGTCTCGGCGACCAATCTTGCAGCGCCCGCTGTTTCGACAGCATCCGCAGTGGCATCTCCGACGACGCGCAACACGGATTTCAGGCCGCCAATGATTTCACCGATACTGGATGTACAGCCGGCTTCTGCCAGCACGGCAGGGTTTTCAACACAGCCGACGCCACTTGATCCCCGCACCCAGTCCTACCTGGTCAGGCACTACGACGCGGCCGGCAGTAATGGTCAGCCGGGCATGTTGCCGTATGTTCTGCTGATCGTGCCCTCGGCATCTCAGGCAACTGCCGTGCAGCCGGAAAAGGTCACAGAGCAGCGCTAGGGCCCAATGCATTCCCGCTTTCAGGAAAGATTCGGTAGTCACGCCGGGTTCGTCTTTTCGTTCCGGCGATTTTGCACAGCACTTTTGTTGGGGGCAGGCCTTTCGACCCTCTCGCATGCGCAGGAAACGGATGCCCATGCGTTGTTGTCACAAATGGCGTCGGCCATCGAGTCGCTCGACTATCAAGGTTCTTTCCTCTACCAGCACGCGGGAAGGATCGATACGCTGCGGGTGACTCACGCTGGCGGGCCGCGCGAGCGCGAACGCCTGGTCAGCCTGAATGGTCCGCGTACCGAGGTTTTTCGCAACGGCCCCGATGTCACCTTTGTCCAGCAGGATGGCTCGTCGGTCATCTACCCGAGCAACTCCGGACGCGGGCTTCTGCCGCTGGTTCCTGCTTCTGCTGGCCGGCGACTGGATGAAAATTACCGTTTGAAGGTTGTGGGTATTGATCGCGTTGCCGGCTACGTCGCCGATGTCATTGATGTCGAGCCCAGGGACTCCTGGCGCTACGGCTATCGATTGTGGCTGGATCGGGACTCTCGACTGTTGCTGCGTTCCATTGTCATGGACAGCCAGCGGCGAACGCTGGAACAGTTCATGTTCGTGGCGCTTGAGATTGGTCGATTGCCGGATGGATCAGAACTCATTCCCAGCCAGCGCGAACTGCTGACAAGCCGTTCCGCTGGCGCGGATGATTGGATCGTGGAGCGAAACTCCACCTGGAAGGCGGCCACGCTGCCGCCAGGGTTCTCGCTCAGCTCGATTCGTCGGTCGCGATCTGACGGGGAAGGCGTTGAGCATCTGGTCTACAGCGACGGCCTCGCGAACATTTCGATCTACCTCGAGCCTAGCCGCGGAGAAGCTCTTGAAGGCGCAACACTGACTCAGCGCGGGCCGTTGAATATCCTGACGCTCAGCAGGAACGAATGGCGAATCACGGCCGTCGGAGATGTGCCCGGAGCAACGCTTTCGGCCATTGCCGACTCCCTGGAGCGATCTCCGGAATCGTTTCCGGAGAGCCGGTAGGAGTGTCATTGGTAACGGCTGGAACCAGGGAACTTTGAGGCGGAACCATCGTTCAAACACGTTCCCGAAGCCCGGCAAACGAGCTTTGCAACCCCTGTCATGAGGAAGAAAAAAATGATCAATTTGTCGGCCACGCGAACATCGTTCGCACTGTCAGTCGCCTTCTTGGCGATATCAGTGCTGGCGGGGCAAGCCATTGCAGCGGACCTGCCGGATTTCGTCAGCCTGGTCGAGAAGAATGGACCGGCGGTGGTCAACGTAAGGGCCACCGAGACGGCCCAGGCGAGGACGCAGGCGCCGAACCCCGGTGCTGAAGGTGAAGAAGAGATCCCGGAAATTTTCCGGCGATTCTTCGGTCCGATACCGCGTGGACAGCAACCGGGCGGCGAGCGTCGTTCAGCCGGCTCGGGCTTTATCGTGTCCACGGATGGTTACATCCTGACCAACAATCACGTGGTCGGCGATGCCGACAAGGTCACCGTGCGCCTGTCTGACCGGCGCGAACTTGATGCCAAGGTCATCGGAACGGATGAGCAGACCGACATTGCCCTGTTGAAGATCGAAGCCACCGGATTGCCGGTGGTCAGCCTGGGTGATTCGACGGAACTCAAGCCTGGGCAATGGGTGGTTGCGGTCGGATCACCATTCGGAATGGATCACACGGTGACCCATGGCATCGTCAGCGCGGTTGGCCGTGGCTACGACCGCAGCCAGCAGTACGTGCCCTTTATCCAGACTGACGTCCCGATCAATCCGGGCAACTCGGGTGGCCCATTATTCAACCTCGCCGGAGAAGTGGTCGGTATCAATTCCCAGATCTTCTCGAATACCGGCGGTTACATGGGCGTCTCGTTTGCCATCCCGATTTCTGTGGCCATGAATACGATGAATCAGCTCAAGGAGAAAGGCCACGTATCGCGCGGCATGATCGGCGTCCAGATCCAGAACGTGGATCGGGATTCTGCCAAGGCACTTGGGCTTCCGCGCAGTGGCGGCGCCCTGGTAAACAGCGTCACCGCAGGAGGCGCCGCGGAGAAAGCCGGCGTTCGCATCGGTGATGTGATCCTTGCTTTCGACGGGGCAGAGGTCGTCAGTTCCTCGGACCTGCCTCCCATGGTCGGTCTGACGCCACCCGGAACGCGCTCGGAGCTTGAAGTATTCCGCAACGGCAAGACGCTGATGATTCCGGTTACGGTCGGCGAACTTCCCAAGGACGTGGCCGCGACAGTGGCCGCAGCGCCCAAGGTTGCTCCTGCGAACAAGCTTGGCATTCTTGTCGAGGACCTGACTGCGGAACAGCGCAAGCAGCTCGGACTCAAGGATGAAGGTGTCGTGATCACCAGGATCACCGGCAGTTCGGCGCGGCGTGCCGCACTGCAGCCAGGCGACGTCGTCCTCATGGTCGGCCGCACTTCGATCAAGTCCAGTGCAGGATTCCAGACGGCGGTAAATTCGCTGAAGGCTGACGACTCGATCATGCTGCTGATTCGACGCAACGATACGACCTCATTTGTCGCGATTACCGTGCCAAAGGACGAAACCGAGTAGTCGGGCGGCCACGACAGGCCATCCCATGTGCGGGGCAGGGCAGGTACAAGATCAGCCTCTTGTGCCTGCTCACCCGAACGTGATTGCTGCAGCGCAGCCAAGACTGTCGCTTTCTGCGATAATCGCCGCCTTTGTGCCGCCTTCCTGGCTGGTGCTCTACGGCAAACCCGATGGACCATATCCGAAATTTCTCGATCATTGCCCATGTAGACCATGGCAAGTCCACGCTCGCCGACCGTATCATCCAGCTCTGTGGAGGGCTGCAGGATCGTGAGATGTCGGCGCAGGTGCTCGATTCAAACCCCATTGAGCGCGAGCGCGGCATCACCATCAAGGCGCAAAGCGTGTCGCTCCCCTATCTGGCGCGTGATGGCAAAACCTATCAGCTGAACTTCATCGACACGCCAGGGCATGTCGACTTTTCCTATGAAGTGAGTCGTTCGCTGGCCGCCTGCGAAGGTGCGTTGCTGGTCGTGGATGCAGCCCAGGGGGTCGAGGCACAGTCGGTCGCCAACTGCTATACCGCCGTTGAGCAGGGACTGACCGTCATTCCGGTCCTGAACAAGATCGATTTGCCGACTGCCGATATCCAGCGTTCCAAGGATGAAATCGAGGCGGTCATTGGCATCGATGCCGAAGACGCGATCGCTATCAGCGCCAAGACCGGTCTCAATGTGATCGAGGTGCTTGAGGCCATCGTTGCCCGGATTCCACCGCCGGTGCCGCGCGAATCCTCCAAGTTGCAGGCGCTGATTATTGATTCATGGTTCGACAATTATCTCGGCGTTGTTTCGCTGGTGCGCGTCATGCAGGGCGAAATCAAGCCAAAGGACAAGATCCTCGTGATGTCCACCGGGCGCTGGCACGAGGTTGACAAGGTTGGCGTCTTCACGCCCAAGCGACTGGTCAAGAACAAACTCAGTGGTGGCGAAGTGGGCTGGGTCACGGCGTCGATCAAGGAAGTCCATGGTGCTCCGGTCGGCGATACCCTCACCCTCAATTCGGACCCGGCTCCCGCGCCACTTCCCGGATTCCAGAAAGTGCAGCCGCGAGTCTTTGCCGGGTTGTTCCCGATCAACGCCGAGGACTATCCATCGCTGCGCGAAGCATTGGACAAGCTCAAGTTGAACGATGCCGCCTTGCATTTCGAGCCGGAAAGTTCAGAGGCCATGGGCTTCGGGTTCCGCTGCGGTTTTCTTGGCCTTCTGCACATGGATATCATCCAGGAGCGCCTGGAGCGGGAATACGATCTCGATCTGATCAGCACGGCGCCGACCGTAATCTATGAGGTACTGCAGACAGACGGCAGCATCCTCCCGCTGGACAACCCGGCCAAGCTTCCGGCGTCGCAGAACATCGAGGAAATCCGAGAGCCGATCATCGTTGCCAATATCCTCACGCCTCCCGACCATATCGGCAGCGTGATCAAGCTTTGCGAGGAAAAACGCGGTGTTCAGCGGTCGATCAACTACATGGCCAACCAGGTCCAGATCAGCTACGAACTTCCGCTGGCAGAAGTCGTGCTCGACTTCTTCGATCGCCTGAAGTCGGTATCGCGTGGCTATGCGTCGATGGACTACCACTTCGAACGATTCCAGGTCGCGCCGCTGGTGCGCCTGGACGTGCTGATCAATGGCGAGCGGGTCGATGCCCTTAGCCTGATCCTGCATCGCTCACTGGCTGATCGGCGGGGGCGCGAGCTGGTAGAGAAGATGAAGGAATTGATTCCCCGGCAACAATTCGACGTTGCAATTCAGGGCGCGATCGGAGCGCAGATCATTGCCCGCTCCACGGTCAAGGCCCTGCGCAAGAACGTATTGGCAAAGTGCTATGGCGGCGACGTATCGCGCAAGCGGAAGCTGCTCGAGAAGCAGAAGGAAGGCAAGAAGCGCATGAAACAGGTGGGTTCCGTGGATATCCCCCAGGAGGCGTTCCTGGCCGTATTGCAATCAGACAGCAAGTAGGTGACTGGCATCTGTGCCGGCACCCGAATCAACTTCCGGGAGTTTGAATGAATTTTGATCTCGCCCTGCTTTTGGTAGTCCTTTCCACCCTGACCGGCGCGATCTGGCTGATCGACATGTTCGCGTTCGCGCCAACCCGCGCAAGGCGCGCTGCTGGCATCGAGGAAATAGCGGCGCTGTCGGAGGCAGAAAAGAAGGCGCGCGTCCACGAAGCCTTGCGCGAGCCTGTCCTGACCGAGTACGCACGTTCATTCTTTCCCGTGCTTGTGCTGATCCTGATATTTCGGTCCTTTATCGCCGAGCCATTCAAGATTCCGTCTGGATCGATGATGCCTACCTTGCTGGTCGGGGACTTCATCCTCGTCAACAAATTCGCCTATGGCCTGCGTCTACCCGTCCTGAACAACCGAATCCTGGAGATTGGTGAGCCGAAGCGCGGCGACGTGATCGTATTCCGCTATCCGGGCTACCAGTGTGAACGCGAGGGCAAGCCGATCCGCAGCGGAAATCCCTGCCATGAAGCGTTTGCTCCGGTACCCAAACAGGACTATATCAAGCGTGTTGTGGGGCTGCCCGGTGACGAAGTCACCTATCGCAACAAGATCATTTACGTGAATGGCAAGGAAATCCCGCAAACCTACGTCGGCCCGTACATTGGACCTTCGGAGAACGGACGCAACCTTAGTGACGCTCAGGTAAAAGACGAAATGCTGTCAGAGGAAGGGCACCGCATGATGACCCTGCCGCGCGTATCCGGGCATGAGGGAACCTGGCGCGTACCGGAGGCGAGCTATTTCGTCATGGGTGACAATCGCGACAGTAGCGCGGATAGTCGCTACTGGGGCTTCGTGCCGGAGGCCAATCTGGTCGGACGAGCCATCGTGATCTGGATGAATTGGGACAACAGTATCGACTACCACCGTATTGGCACGGTCATCAAGTAACAGGAGGGAAGCAGCATGTCCACTAGGCATCGTTCACGCGGTATCACATTGATCGGATTCATACTGCTTCTGGGCGTGGTGGGATTCTTCGGTTACCTGGCC
>NZ_JBAWHJ010000378.1:0-3478 GCF_049593775.1 Dokdonella sp.
TCATGAACAAGGTCCCGGTGGCACCCCGTTGCGACGGATCGTGGCCCGGCGCTGTGCTAAAATCGCCTGCTTTTTGACCACCCCCAAATCCAGTTTCGAGAGGTTTTCATGCCGCGTCTAGCTGCCCGAATGAGTCGAGCCAAGCCCAGTGCAATCATGCTGATTGCCGAAAAAGCCAAACAACTCAAGGCTGCTGGCCGCGACATCATCAGTTTCTCGATCGGTGTTCCCAATTTCCTGCCCGGGCCGCATGTTTATCAGGCCGCCCGCGAAGCGCTGGATCATGACAGTGGCCAATATGGCTCGAACCGTGGCCCGGATGGCTTGCTCGACGCATTTCTCAAGCATCTGGAGGACGGCGGCCTGAGCGGTTACCAGCGTTCGAACCTGGCGACCGGTATCGGCGCCAAGCACATGCTCTACAACCTCGGCGAAGCGCTGCTCGATGCCGGCGACGTGATCGTGTTCCCAGTGCCTTACTGGACCACCTATCTGGATCTGGCCGAAATTCTCGATGCCGAAGCTCGCCTGCTGCCCTGTCCCTCCGAACAGAACTACAAGCTGACCCCGGCGCAGCTGGATGCGGCATTGCCGGGGGCGAAGGTATTCCTGTTCAACAATCCTTCGAATCCGACCGGCATGGTCTACACGAAGGAAGAGATCGCCGCCCTTGCCGATGTGCTGGTGCGTCATCCGGATGTCTGGGTCATTTGCGATGACATCTATAACCGCATGGTGTTCGACGGCGTCGGCTACCACAATTTCGTCAATGCACGTCCCGAATTGCGCGACCGCGTCATCCATGTCGATTCGCTGTCGAAGACTTATGGCATGCCGGGCTGGCGAGTCGGCTTCATCGCCGCGCCCGAGTCGGTTGCCAATGCCGTGGTCACGCTCAATTCCAACCACATCACCAACGTGCCGGAGGTGGTCAATGCCGCTGCGCGTGCTGCCCTGGATGGACCGCAGGATGTGCCGATCGAGAAAAACGCGGAATTTTCCGCGCGTCGCGACAAGGTCTATGAGGCGCTGACCGCCATTCCGGGTGTCATATGTCCGCGACCGCAAGGTGCCTTCTACGCGTTTCCGAACATCTCCTGTGCATTCGGCAAGTCGCACAACGGCCGCATGATCAACAACGACGTCGATTTCTGTGGCGCGTTGCTCGAATCCAAGGGTGTTGCCTGCGTGCCGGGCAGCGCATTCGGCGATCCGCTGGCACTGCGCATTTCCTATACCTGCCCGGCCGACCAGCTGGCTCCGGGATTGCAGCGGTTCCAGGAATTCTTCGCTGAACTGAAATGAATGCAGTCTCCTGCATGATTCGCACCGTCGCGCTGGCATCGACCCTGATCGTGCTGGCAGGTTGCGTGCAGGCGGTCGACATGGCTGACCTGCGTAGCGAAATCGGCTCGGATCCGGTGATCATGTTGTCGACGTCCACGTGCGGCTATTGCAAGAAGATGCGCGCCGACCTGGACAGCTGGAACGTCGAGTTCCTCGATATCGATGTCGAGAGGAACAGGAATGGGCAGCGCGCCTACGAGATGCTCGAAGGCCGTGGCGTACCGATCCTCCTCGTTGGCGAAAAAACCGTACATGGCTACGACCCCGAGCGAGCACGCGCGTTGCTCGGCGCCGCCGACCTGATTCCAGAAAACAGCAATCCGCAATCCCCACATACTGCGAGGTAGATGCAATGAAAGCTCCCGTCCGAGTTGCCGTTACCGGTGCTGCCGGTCAGATCGGTTACGCCCTGTTGTTCCGGATCGCCGCCGGCGACATGCTGGGTCCGGACCAGCCGGTGATCCTGCACCTGCTCGAAATCACGCCTGCCTTGCCGGCATTGAATGGCGTGGTCATGGAGCTCAACGATTGTGCATTCCCGACCCTGCATGGCGTGGTCGCGACGGATGACGCGAACGTCGCGTTCAAGGATGTCGACTACGCCCTTCTGGTTGGTGCCCGCCCGCGTGGACCCGGCATGGAGCGCAAGGATCTTCTCGAAGCCAACGGCGCGATCTTCGGACCTCAGGGCAAGGCCATCAACGATCACGCCAAGCGTGATGTTCGCGTCCTCGTTGTCGGCAACCCGGCCAACACCAACGCCCTGATTGCGCAAAAGAACGCGCCGGATCTGGATCCGGGCCGATTCACCGCCATGGTGCGCCTTGATCACAACCGTGCGATCAGCCAGTTGGCGGAAAAGACCGGCGCATTGAATACCGACATCACCAAGGTCACGATCTGGGGCAACCACAGTTCGACCCAGTATCCCGACATCCATCAGACCGCAGTCAAGGGCAAGTCCGCGATGAGCCTGGTCGATCAGGCCTGGTACGCAGACGAGTTCATTCCGCTCGTGCAGCAGCGTGGTGCGGCTATCATCAAGGCGCGCGGTGCTTCCTCGGCAGCGTCCGCTGCTTCGGCAGCCATCGATCACATGCGCGACTGGACCCATGGAACGGCCGAAGGCGACTGGGTGTCTATGGGCATTCCGTCGGATGGTTCCTACGGCGTCGAGCCTGGCGTGATTTTCGGGTATCCGGTTACCATCAAGGACGGCAAGTACAGCATCGTCCAGGGAATCGACATCAACGAATTCTCGCGTTCCCGAATCGACGCAACCGAGAAGGAATTGCGTGAAGAGCGTGCGGCGGTCGAGAAGCTTTTCGCAAGCTAGCGCCGCCCGATCCAGGCAGGATTCGGCTCGTCATGCCGGATCCTGCTGTGCGAGACTCCGGTCCTGGGTAGTGCCGGTCGCATCGTTTCTCTGCATCCTTGTCAGTTTGAGTGCCAACTACCCCGATTTGCCATCCACGGACCACGGATAGATGCTGCAAACACCGATCATCCGCAAGCCGATCGCGCTTGTCACCGATTTCATGCGAGGCGAAGCAGCAGGTGGCTTCGTGCTCATGGCTGCGGCGGCCCTGGCACTGATCGTGGCCAATTCGCCGATCTCGGAACTGTATTTCGAATCGCTGCACGCCTACATCGGCGGCATGAGCGTGCTGCACTGGATCAACGATGGCCTGATGGTCGTGTTCTTCCTGCTGGTCGGACTGGAGATCAAGCGCGAAATTCTTGTCGGGCAGTTGTCGAGCTGGTCCCGTCGAGTTCTTCCGGGAATCGGTGCGCTGGGCGGAATGGTGGTTCCGGCATTGATCTACTTTGCGTTCAATCGCAACGATCCGGAGGCATTGCGTGGCTGGGCCATCCCGACCGCCACCGATATCGCGTTCGCCCTGGGCGTGTTGTCCCTGCTGGGCAAGCGGGTGCCCGTTTCGATCAAGGTTTTTCTGACTGCACTGGCCATCATCGACGACCTCGGTGCTGTCGTCATCATTGCGCTTTTCTACACCAACGAGCTTTCCACGCAGTACCTCATGATGGCGGCCGGCGTGCTGGCTGTGCTGGTCGTCCTGAACAAGACTGGCGTGCGCAAGCTGTGGCCCTACATGCTGTTGGGTGCGGT
>NZ_JBAWHJ010000379.1:0-4468 GCF_049593775.1 Dokdonella sp.
ATCGGATACAGCGCGGGTGCGCAGCTCGACATGCTGCTGGAAAGCAGCAGCGCCTGGACCAGCTATCTCAACCAGTTCGCCGCCGCTGCCGCCATCTATGAACCCGCGGTAGGGGTAACGCTCAGCACCAGCTACTGCTGCTCGGACCACGCGCCCTATCTCAACGCTGGCAAGCGCGGCCTGCTGACGATCGAAAAGGACTGGAGCGTTTATCCGCACTATCACCGCGCCACCGATTTGCCGGTCAATATGGGCGTGTGGGCACAAGCCATGGGCGCCGCCATCATTCGCACCAATGTCGCCGTTCTCGCCGATTTGAGCGGTGCAACCGATCGAATTTTTGCCGACTCGTTTGACTCCGCACTTCCCTAGTTGGAGGAAGCGGCATCATGCGTCTCGGCCGCAGATTCCTTCAATCCGCAATCCACCATCGAATGGATGACTCGCGGCATCGCCGCCGAGTGATGCCCTGCCAGTGAACTCTTCGAAGGATCAACACCTTCGAAAAATGCAGCTGGCGATACTCGGGGCACACGCTACCGTGCGTGAACTAGAGGAAGTGCTTGAGTGTCGCGTCGGCACCGCCAGCCGCGATCTCCTCGTCCCAGTCTTCCATGAGCGCGATCAACATGAGCTTTTCGAATTCTTCGGCAAAACGAACGGTGACCGAGTCCGGATCATGCACGCGCTTTGCATCTCCGATCAGACCGAAATGGACATTGCCGTTGTAGCTGAGAATCGACAAACCGACGCCGATCGAGCCTGACTGGGGCACCCAGAACATCAACTCGGTGACCTCGACACCGGTCAGATACAGCGGCTGTTGAGGGCCAGGAACATTGGTTGCAACCGTCGTTGCCTTTCGGCTGAACAGCTCGAGAGCCGGCGCTTGCAGCGCCTGAGGCCCCATGCCGAGTGCGCCTAGCAGCCCCAGCGTGACAATGGCCTGACGCGAATTCTTGAGCTCTCGCATGCACGCGGCGACCCGCTCCAGCCGGCGCAAGGGGTTGGCTTCGCCGACAGGCAGGTCGAGAAACACCAATCCGAAATGATTCCCAAGCTTCTTCGCGTGCTCCAGAGGCCTCAGGTTGACCGGAACCGTCGCGCGTATGGTCAGGCCATCGACCTTGCCACCCTGATCGAGCAGATAACCGCGCAACGCACCTGCCGCACAGGCCAGCAGCACATCATTGACCGTGCACCCCAATGCGCGCCCGAGGGTCTTCACTTCTTCGAGCGGCAGGGGATCCGCCCAGGCGACGCGTTTGATGACGCCTAGAGGCCCCTTCAGCAGGGTCGGCGGATCATCTTCCAGGCTCAAGGCCAGAGCTAGTTCACGCGTGATCGCACCACCTTCGCGCGCAACGTCCGCTGCCACGGCAGGGTCATTGATCATCTCCGCGATCTTCGCGTAGACCTTGTTGCCGACCTTGAATGCCTTGCCGATTCCGGCTTGGGCCGGCTCCAGCATGCGTTGCCAGACATTGCCGCCATCGCGCTTCAGCCAGGTCCTGGCCAGCTCGGCCTGTTGTTCCGGATCGGGCGCCGTATCGGTCAGCGCCAGCATGACTTGAACGAGGGCAAGGCCGTCTGCGTAGCAATGGTGGATGCGCGCAACAAGCACGCTGCCGCCTCGGTAATTCTCCACGACATGGAATTGCCAAAGCGGCTTGGAATGATCGAGTGGAGATGAGGCCAGTTCGCCGACAAAATTTTCCAGCTCAACCTTGTCCGCCGCACCGGGCAGAGCCGCCACGCGGACATGCCAGTCCAGATTGAAGTCGGCATCGGTTTCCCAATGCGCACCGGATGGCGTGTTGACTGCCTTCTGCCGAAACCGCGGGTAAGCCAGGAATCGTTCGCCGAGAAGATTCTTGATCGCCGCGGGATCGAGTGGCGCGGCAAACATCATGATGCCGGTGATCATCATCAGATTGGTTGGCCGTTCCATGCGCAACCAGGCCGTATCGACCTTGGACATCGCTTCGCGTTTGCCTGAACCCGATTCGGACATGCATCCCTCCCTCTTCTGACGCCATGGCTGGATGAGTTTCCCCACCGCATCGAGGGTAAGCATCCCGGTAGTACCGGCAAAACGCAACGATTGCCGAACTCCGGATCAGTCGCGCAAGTCCTTGTAGGCAGCGAGTGCGGCTTGTCGCGAGGAATCCAGGTCGACTATCGGCGCGGGATAGTGGCTGCGCGCGAGCAAGTCGCCATCTGTCCATGGCCGATGGATCAGGGGTGCAGGGACATCAGCCAGTTCGGGGACCCAGCGACGTACGTAGTCGCCCCGGGGATCGAACTTCATGCCCTGGCTTACCGGATTGAAGATGCGGAAATACGGCGAGGCATCCACGCCGCAGCCGGCCGTCCATTGCCAGCCTTGCGCGTTGTTGGCGAGATCGGCATCGACCAGGGTATCCCAGAACCAGCGCTCGCCGAGGTGCCAGTGCTGGCGCAGGTTCTTCGTGAGAAACGAGGCAACCAGCATGCGGACCCGATTGTGCATCGTGCCGCTCTCCCAGAGTTCGCGCATGCCGGCATCGACAATCGGAATTCCCGTGCGGCCGCGCTGCCAGCGCTTGAGCGCAGGTGGATCGGCATCCGCCCATATGAAACCATCGAATCGCGAATTGAGATTCTTTTCCGGCATGTCCGGAAAGTGAAACAACAACTGCTGGGAAAACTCACGCCAGCCCAGCTGGCGAAGAAATCCCTCCGCGCCATTCGAGAGCGCGGCATCTCGACCTGATCGAACCCGCTCGTCGATCTCCCAGGCCATTCGCATTGGCGAAATTTCCCCGAAGTGCAGATGCGGCGACAAGCCGGAAGTTCCATCGCGATCCGGCCGGTCGCGCTCGTCGATGTAAGTCGACATCGTCGAATCGATGAATTCGGAAAATGCATCCTCCGCTGCCGACTCACCGCGGGCCCAACGCGTATGCAATCCCTGGTCCCAGGGCCTGGCTGGCAGGAGCTCCAGCGCATCCAGCGGCAAACCCGCGGCGTGATCACGGGACGCGATGCGCGCGGGCTTTGGCAGTGGCGGACGCAATTGCATCTGGCTGCGCGCCTTTCGCCAGTAGGGCGTGAAGACACGGTACGGCTGGCCCTGGTTGGTCTGTACTTCCCAGGGCTCCTGCAGCAAGGCCGCGTTGAAGCTGCGCGCTTCAAAGCCCTGCTCGGTCAAAGTCTGCTTGAGCAGGCTGTCACGCTGCGTGATCGCCGGCTCATAGAGCCGGTTCCAGTAGACCGCGGTGGCACCATGCTCGCCGAGCAAGCGAAGCAAAGCGTCAAGCGAGGGACCTCGAGCTATGTGCAAGCCTGAGCCTCGGCTGCGCAAATCCTTGCCGAGTGATTCCAGCGAACCATGCAGCCACCACCGGCTCGCCGCACCGGGCGCCCATGGCGCCTCTTCGTCTGGCGCATGGATGAACACCGGCAGCACCCGATCATATGCTTCCAGCGCAGCCGTCAAGGCAGGATTGTCAGCCAGGCGCAGATCACGACGAAACCAGACAAGGGCAGTTTTCATGGGCAGAGCGTAGCAATTCCGGCAACGATGTTGTCCCGGCAGACGCCCGATTTGCCCGGTGGCTGCCACAAATGCGCAGCTATACTGTGCACAACGCGCTCACGATGGAACTATCGCATGCCAATCCTGCTGACTCGACCCTGCTTTTCTCGCGCATTGGCCATGGCACTGCTTCTTTGCCTTTTCGGCATCGCCAGCTGCGGCAAACGGCCCGAGACGGTGCCCGAGGTCCAGGGCGAAAAGCCCGTCGAGGCGATAGCCGATACCCAGGCGCAGGCCGGCAAGCTGGAGGACGTTTCTGCGCATGCGGAGCTGTATCAGGGCCAGTTGGCCCTAGCACTCGAATTTCCGTTGCAACTGACCGGCACCCAGGACTTCGACTCTCTTCTGGTGGTCACTGGCGCCAATGGTGAACCGATCAGTGGCAGTTGGGTGCTGGATGAAGATGGCAGGACCCTGCGCTTTCCATACGTCGACGCGAATGCAAGCTACACCGCACGAATCAAACCCGGCCTCACCGCGGCTGATGGCCAGTCCATTGGCAGCGAATTCAGCAAGGATGTCTTCACCGGGCCCTTGCAGCCTGCGGTCGGGTTCGCCGCACAAGGCAGTGTCCTGCCTGCACGGGAATCACGCGGGCTGCCCGTGGTTTCGGTCAATGTGGATGAAGTCGATGTCGAGTTCCTGCGCGTTCGAGACAACGAGATCGCCAATTTCTTCGCGGCCTACCAGAAGAACGGACGTCGCGGCAGTTGGGATCTTGATCCTCAGTACGGCTGGTATGGGCGTGAAGGAAAGCCGGTGGCAAAGATTGCGGACTCGGTGTACGCCAATCGCTTCATCCTGTCCGGCAAGGAGAACGAACGCGCACTCAACTACCTGCCAATCCAGAACATTGCTGAACTGACCAAGTCCGGCTTGTACTTCGCG
>NZ_JBAWHJ010000380.1:0-7361 GCF_049593775.1 Dokdonella sp.
CCATGTCCACCAGTGACATTGCGCGCAAGTCGCTTTCGCTGAAACCGGTCAATCGCGTGAAAGTAGGATTTGCCTGCAGCGTTCGGCCTGACCGGTTGTCGTAGACGCAATACACCTCGAGAGACAGTTCGAAGAACCCATCGCGCTCTCGCACCTGTTCGATCAGATTTGCACTTTCGATCGCAATTGCGGTGACGGTCAGCATCTGATCGATGCAGTTGAGTTCGAAATCGCTGGGCTCACGGACCTCCTTGTAATACACAGCGAAACTGCCCAGGCATTGTCCACTGCTGCCGAAGATCGGTGTGGACCAGCAGGCCTTCAGGTCGTGTGACAGCGCGACCTCCCTGAACTCGGTCCAATAGGGGTGGGTGGCCACGTCGGCCACCACGACGCGCTTGCCGCTCCAGATGGCGGTGCCACAGGATCCCTGGCCTTCGCCGATCGCGGTGTTCTCGATGACCCGGTTGTAGCTTTCTGGAAGACTGGGAGCGGCTCCGATCTGCATGAGTTCGCCACTGGAGTCCAGCAGCAGGACTGAACACAGGGCGCCCTCGTGGAGTTCTTCATGCAGCAACGCGATGAGTTCGAGATTCTCGCTCACCGGATGCTGTGCCGCGATTCCGGTCAGAACTTCACGGTGACCTTCGTTCAGGCGCTCGCTGCGCCGTCGTTTGGTGACATCGAGAAACGTGATGCACGCCGAGCCTCTGTCCGGGTGGATTCTGCTTTCGATCCAGTGCCCGCCGGATCTCCAGCCGGTCTCGAGGGTGATGACTTCCTGGCGTTCGATGGCAACCTGCAACGAGTGCCGCAGCGAATTCCCTGCCATCGCCGGAAGGTGGCTCCATGGTGCTTCGCCCAGCAGGGTTTCCGCCGGGCCATCAAGGAGTTCGGCCATCGCGGAGCTGAAGAACGTGCAACGCCCTTCCGCATCCAGTACCAGATAGGCTCCCGGGTGCTGTTCAGCATTGGTCGTTGGACACGCCGGTTCCATGACACTTTCCCTGCATCTTGAAGGCCGCCAGAGGAACCCTTTCCCGAGCTCCACAGCCTGATGGCCAGATTCTGCAATCTATATCTAGTTTGCCGGACACACAAATGCTGCCTGTACCTTCCCGAGTCGGGCATGGCCAGAGTCAGCACTCTGAAAGCACCCATTCGCGGCGAATCCTTGCCAATGGCCGCAACAACTCAGGCCGGGCCCCACGAAACAATTATTGACGCCCGTGTACAGGAGACAGGTGGTGTCGGCCTTCTATTCGGGCCGAGAATTCAGCTTCCCTGCAGGGAATTGCCAAACCACGGGGCGGAGCCCTAATGTGGCGATCACGCGAAATCAGGCTGCCCGAATGGCCCGTACGGCTGTTTCCCGGTGCCCTTGTTGCCCTTCCTTTCTCGAGCAGATGCAGGCAAGCGACGCTCCCGGGTTCAGGGGCTCGGTCTCTGTGCCGGGCTGTTTGGCCTGGGGTGCGCGTCTGAGCGACAAACCATGAACTGCGTGGCAATTGAATTCAGCGTGGCTTGACGCGCGTCAATGCGTGCCCCGAACGGGCAGTCGACGATCCGTTGACCGTCGGCTCGGGAGTGCGCCATGAATCAGCGCGATTCACGTTCACGTTCATGCATGGCCCTGGGCCAGGTACTTGCGTGGCTGCTGATCCTGATACAGCCCATTGATGCCCTTGCCGACGCTGTTCCAGCGACCCTTCGTGACTTCCATCTCTCCGGAACCCAGGTCGGTGATGCAAACGCCGAGTCATTCCAGTCTCCGCAGCAGTGCTCGGCCTGTCATTCCGATACCGGCGGCAGCGCGGATCCCTATGCCAGCTGGAAAGGCAGCCTGATGGCCAATGGGGGTCGCGACCCGTTGTTTTTCGCCCAGCTCGCCACGGCCAATCAGGATGTCGCCAATGTCGGCTACTTCTGCCTTCGATGCCATGTACCGATGGCCGTCGTCAGTGGCACGGTGGAAGTTCCTGACGGCAGCGCGCTAAGTGAGCGCGACCGTGACGGTATCGATTGTCACTTCTGCCATGCAATGGCGAATCCGCGCTACGGGGAGGGCTCCAGCCCGCCGCGCGATGCCACGATTCTCGCCGCGCTGGAGTCCGTGCCCGTGCATACTGGCAATGCGATGTTCGTTCTCGATCCGGACGGTGTGCGTCGCGGACCGCGCGGGGATACCGAGCCCTCGCATGAGCTGCTGGTATCGCCGTATCACCGCAGCGGCGCTCTTTGCGGGACTTGCCATGACGTGGGCAACGTGGCGGTCTCTCGCCAGGCAGACGGCAGCTATCGGTACAACGCGCTCGACACGCCACCGGAAAGTGAAGACCTCGCCAGCCACTTCCCGCTGGAGCGAACCTATACGGAGTGGAAATTGTCTGCATTTGCTACAGGCGGTGTAGACATGGATGGGCGTTTCGGCGGGGACGGCGGTGGCGTGGTATCGACCTGCCAGGATTGCCACATGCCCGTTCGCGCCGGCCTCGCCTGCCGATTTGGTCCGCAGCGTGACGATCTGCGCAGCCATGATTTCGCCGGCGCATCCTCCTGGTCACTCGATATCATCGGTCGCTACTACGCAGATGATCCAGCTGTCGATCAGCAAGCACTGGCTGTCGGCATGGCGGCGGCGGACGACATGCTCGGCCGTGCTGCTTCGCTCGATCTGCACCAGGAAGCCGGTGGCGTGCTGCGCGCCAGGGTCATCAACGAGAGCGGACACAAGTTGCCGACCGGCCATATCGAGGGGCGTCGCGCCTGGGTACAGGTCCGCCTGCGCAACGGACAGGGCAATCTGGTCCGCGAATATGGCGGATACGATACGGCGACGGCCGAACTCGACGAAACGGGCACCATGGTCTATGAAATGGCCGTGGGCCTGTCTGCGGCCGCGGCGGCGGCAACCGGAAATGTCCCCGGACGCACGACGCACATGGCTCTGGCCGATACCATCGTCAAGGACACGCGGATACCACCGCGCGGCTTCAGCAACGACGACTATGCCGCAGCCGGAGCCCCTGTGGTGGGGCGCCGGTACGCCGATGGCCAGTACTGGGACGATGCGCGATTCTGGTTGCCAACTGCGGCGGTGACCGCCGAGGTCACTGTCTACTATCAGACCGTCACCAGGCACTATATCGAGGCCTTGCGCGACGCCAACCAGACTGATCACTGGGGCCAGACCCTGCATGACCTGTGGGAGGACAGCGGTCGTGCCCCACCGATCACAATGGCGACGGGCGTCCTTGCGCTGGATGGATTCACGCGCGGAGATTTCGATGGCGACGGCGACATCGATTCGCAGGATGCCGAGCGGTTTGCCGAATGTCTTGCCGGGACGGTCGATGCCGAGACTTGTCGGGCGGGAGATTTTGATGGGGACGGCCTGGTCGATTGCAGCGATGCGGCTGCGCTGATTGCCGCATGGACTGAACCGCAACCGGGCCCCGGCTTCGACGCCTGCCAAGGCTCGGCAATTCATGCCATTCCCACCCTTTTGCCGCGGACACTGACCTTGCTTGCAGGCCTGCTGATGATGATTGGCGCAGTACGACTCGGGCACCCGCGATTCCTGCGGCAGCGGAATCGTGTTCGCTCTTTTCGGGGTGGATCCGCATGGTCGGGCTGACTATCGCGTTTCGATCGTGCAAGGAACGCCTGCGCGCGCAAGGATGAGGTCTTGCATGGGCCCAGCCGCTGGCCCTGGTTTGCCCTCCTGCGCCGGTTCAGGAGCCTGACCATCACGGTCCACCGGGCCGGTTCGCGCTGCGGGATCAAGCTGCCGCGTGGCGATGACGATCCTGAACAGGACGCGTCAGAGCAAGCCAGCAGATGGCCAGGATCTGCGGACCGCAGGACGCCCGACTTCGCTTCCCTGATACCGTACTGGTGCGCATGGAGTTGGGAGCTTGACGGGTGTCATTACATTAAACGGTCGAATCCCCTAGTCTTGTCGGCTTCCCTCTGAAGAAACGTCAATGACAAAGCTCGACAAGTACAACGCAGAACAGCTTCTGGAATGCGCGCGTGGCGGACTCTTCGGCGATAACAACGCGCGCCTGCCTGCGCCACCCATGCTGATGTTCGATCGCATCACGACCGTCGCATCTGATGCAGGGCGATACGGCAAGGGCTTGCTGTGTGCTGAGCTCGATATCCGCCCGGATCTGTGGTTTTTCGGCTGCCACTTTATCGGTGATCCGGTGATGCCGGGATGCCTCGGTCTTGACGCGATGTGGCAGCTGGCAGGTTTCTATCTGCCCTGGCTCGGCGAGCCGGGGCGGGGTCGTGCGCTTGGCGTCGGTGGCGTCAAATTCACCGGACAGGTGCTTCCCGATGCGCGCTTGGTGCGCTACGAAATCCATGTTCGCCGCGTGATGCGTGGCAAGCTGGCGCTGGTCATTGCAGATGGAGATACCTTTGTCGATGACCGCAAGATCTATGTGGCCAAGGATCTGCGCGTCGGCTTGTTCCAATCCACCGAGGGCTTCTGAGATGCGTCGAGTTGTCGTCACCGGAACGGGTATCGTGTCTTGCCTTGGCGATGTGGCATCCAACGTGTCGTGCGCCCTGCGCGATGGCCTGAGCGGCATCCGCGCCGTACCCGATTTTCTCGACCACGGCCTTCGCAGCCAGATTGCCGGTATCCCGCAAACTGATATCGACGCAAGCATTGATCGCAAGCTCAGGCGATTCATGGGAGATGCCGCCGCTTACAGCTACCTGGCCATGCGCGATGCCATTGCCGATGCAGGCTTGGCGATGGATCAGGTCTGTCATCCGCGAACCGGGGTGATTGCCGGGTCGGGTGGTGGCTCCGCGAAATGGCAGATCGAAACGGGAGACCTCCTGCGCGAAAAGGGGGTGCGCCGGATCGGGCCGTACATGGTCCCGCGCACGATGTGTTCCACCGTATCGGCAACACTCGCTACCGCCTTCGGCATTCTGGGGCTGAGCTACTCCATCGCAGCCGCTTGCGCGACCTCGGCTCATTGCATCGGTGCGGCGGCTGACCTGATTCGGCATGGAGCCCAGGATGTGATGTTCGCGGGTGGTGGCGAGGAGGTGCATTGGGGAATGACCGCCCAGTTTGACGCAATGGGCGCATTGTCCAGTGGTTTCAACGACTCTCCGCAAGTGGCATCAAGGCCGTACGACGCTGGCCGCGACGGTTTCGTCATTGCCGGTGGAGGAGGCATGCTGGTGCTCGAAGACTACGAGCATGCCAAGGCAAGAGGTGCGAGCATCCACGCGGAATTGGTCGGCTACGGAGTGACCTCCGATGGCGCCGACATGGTCGCCCCCTCGGGTGAAGGTGCGGCGCGCTGCATGCGCATGGCCCTGCGTGAGATCGACGGTACGATCGACTACCTCAACACCCACGGCACCTCGACGCCGCTCGGCGACCTGATCGAGTTGCGAGCGATCCGTGAAGTGTTTGGTGAAACGCCGCCGCCGATCTCTTCCACGAAGGCGCTGACTGGCCATGCGCTCGGCGCCGCGAGCGTGCACGAAGCGATATACAGCTTGTTGATGATGAAGGACGATTACATCGCCGGCTCGGCAAACATCGAAAGCCTGGATCCGCTCGCCAACGGGTTTCCGATTGTGCGCGAGTCGCGCAGCGCGAATCTGAATACCGTCATGTCCAACAGTTTCGGATTCGGCGGCACGAACGCCAGCCTGATCTTCGCGCGCGTCTAGGGGAGCGCTGTCAGGACGATATCCCGAGATCCGATGCACGCCTTCGGGCACAAGCCAGCCTGCGCTTGACCGCGATCAATGCAGCGCCAGGCAAAGACACCGACCATGCGATTGCCCGAAGCCTCCAGCTTCGGTTTCTTCAATCGATGAGGTCACACGACATGCAGTTCACCACAATCCATCCGATAACCCAGATCATGGCTGCCGCCATCACCGATGCGGTGCGTGAGTACGATGCCGGTGCCATTGTCCGTGCCGAGGTTTCGAGCCAAAGAGTGATGATCGAGGGCGACCTCTCGGTTGCCCAGGCCAGAGCGGCCCTGTTCATGGCGCATTGTGATCCTGTCGAATTGCAGGATGGCGCGGATCTTGTCCACATCCAGGGCGGCCACACCTGCTGCGGTCATTGCACCTGAGATTGTCTGCCATTGCGCCACCCGATGCTGTGGAGCAATCAAGGAAGTCTGTGCCACCTCAGGGACCAGGGGCTGGTCGGCATCCTGACAGGAGCGGATCGTCCACCCGCTGCATGCGCGATTCAATCGAGCTCAGGCTTCGCGCGGACGACAGCGGGTGGGCAGTGCCATTCGCTCGCGAGCAAAGTTCGGCAGCTGGTCTCCGCATCGCACAGCCACGAGTTCAGCCGCAACGTACGGAGTTGCTCCCGCCATCAGGAATGCCTCAGCTGGCGCACGCGTTCTTCGAGATAGCCGAAATACAAATCGATATAGCTGATGCCGTTCTCGTGATCGATCAGGTAGGGGTTCATCAACGTATGGCGCAGGATCACCAGCCGATCATCGCCATCTCCCGATCCATCGAGCGAGGCGGTATCGAGGCCTAGTTGATCGAGGATGCGGCGCATTTCGATCTCGCCCAAGGCTTCCGGGCGCAAGGTAGTCATTGAGCCGAAGAACTGTTTCAGTTGTAGCGGCTGGCGCGGGTCAGCGCGCATGTCGTCATGCAATTTGCGCACGAATGCGTTGGCCGTGGCTACACCGGCGTTGCCGCGAGGATTGAGCGCAAGGCAAACCAGGTTGCTGTCTGGCTGAAACGGGACCATCGCCGAAACATGCTCCCGCATCTCCGTGGCAAACCGGGTAGCGCGCAGATGGAATGCCTCGGCGGCGAGGATTGTCTGCCGGGTCAGGCGGCCAAAATGCAAATGGTCGAGTGGTAACACACGATGGGTGACGTACACCGCCGCCACGTTGGCGCCGGATTTGGAGCCCTCCAGGATGAACTGTCCGAGGCTGCGGTATCGATCGAGATATCCCTTGGTCGTCGAGTCGGAAAAGACGTAGTCGGCTTCTTCCGAAAGCAGTGCGGTAACGCGATGATCGCGACAGATGAATGCGCCGGTGCCAAAAGGCAGGTAGCCAAGCTTGTGCGGATCGATGGTGATCGAGTCGGTATCGGCGATTGCAGCTATTGACGCGTAGACCTCAGGTGCCGGAAACGCGTTGTAACCCTTGGCGATGTCGTCGCGACTGCGCAGGCTGCCATCCTCGTTGCGGAAGACCGTGGCGAGATAGCCGCCCCAGGCGGCATCCACATGTACGGAATGCCCGAGTCCACCGGCCGCTGCGCGCTCGCGTGCCGCCAGGATGCGGTCGACCGGATCGAAAGTGCCGTACTCGGTGGTTCCG
>NZ_JBAWHJ010000381.1:0-3019 GCF_049593775.1 Dokdonella sp.
GACCGATGCCGCTCCACCCAGCCGTTCAAGCGCCGCTGCAAGTGTAAATCCCATGCCAAGTCCGCCTACAAGCATGCAAGGACTACTTGCATGCGCGATTCGCTCGCAGGCAATTCGCGCTAATGCGTCCTCGGAACCGTGCATGCGCGTGGACATCAAGTCACCGCCGCCAGCGATCTTGATCGAAAAGTGCTCGCCATCTTCGAACAGGCGCAACTCCCCGCCACCTGGAATCGATGCGGTATCGATCAGGTTCAGCCGTGTCGTCACCTGACAATTTTCCGCAGCTGCCGCGCCAGCCTTGTCGGATCAGCCTTCGGTATCAAACTCATCTCGATAAAGCAGATCAGGCACGTGCATCACGATGCAATGAATGGCGCCGGCGCTCTGGATGATCGAGCTGCAATCGACATCGACGATCTCGTAGCCTGGCATCGCGGCCTCATAGGTCGCTCGCGCCTCGGCATTTCTCGCTGTCTGACCATTGAATCGGCAGATCAGCACCACATCATTGACGACGACAGAGTTCGCATAAGTGTAGTGGGTGCCGCCACTGCTCCAGCCCGGCGTGCGAAATACGGTATAGCCGCGGCCCGCCATCAGGTTGGCTGTCGCGTCGCTGACGGCCTTGGGTACGCCGTTGGATTCATTGGCAGCGTACTCGCCAATCAGCACCTTCCCATTCGCCATCGGCAGCATCCACATGTCGATGTGCTGGGTTGAATCGAAGCTCTGCGGAAACGGCTCGGTCAGGGTGACATCAAGACCCTGGTAGTCCAGATAGGTGTCCTGAATATCAAGCTCGGTCAAACCCGGATTCTCGTTGACGATCAGCCGGGTCATGTAGGCGTCGCGATCCGCGAACAGGTGGAAGTTGCCGCCTCCATGGATGAGGGGCATCGCATACACGGTTTCGCTCAGGTAGTTTCCAAACGCGATCGGGATCAGATTGTCATTCGGGCGCGGCCGGTTGTAGGTGTGGTCGACGATCGCGCGGCGCCCCGAGTCCACGATGAAGCGCGGGCCATAGTCGCGCATCCAGACCGAATCGGTAGGCGCAGTAACGAAGCGTACGTGGTTCATGTCGGCACCGGCGTTCTGCAAGGTGGTCGACGCCGAGTTCTGCTGGCTGGTTCCGCTGACCACGATATATACCGTTGATGGCGGCGTGGCCGTTGTCAGCGGCACGGTCATCTCGGTCAGTAATGAATTGAACGTTCCCCAACGGACCACGATGCCTTCGTTGGCCTCGAATTCCGCTTCGGCTCTGACGCTTCCGGTCGGCGGAGCGAATGGCAGATCCGGCACGACGGAGGGAGGAAGGTTGATTTCGCCAGGAGCGAGGCCACGCGGCAACGAAAACGCATAGT
The DNA here is from genome assembly GCF_049593775.1 of Dokdonella sp. GTDB lineage: Bacteria > Pseudomonadota > Gammaproteobacteria > Xanthomonadales > Rhodanobacteraceae > Dokdonella. The sequence continues at coordinate 1,371 of NZ_JBAWHJ010000381.1, forward strand.
CGTCCGCAATGCCTGCGAGGACGCCTGGATCGGCTCGCCTTGGCTCGGCCTGCAAGGGCATCGAGAGCAGCAGCGGAACGAGGGCGAGATACAGAATCTTCATGCGCTATGGTTTCCAGGCGGTCCAGACCGGGCCGGAGTTTAAAGGACTTTCCAGGCGATTACCGGGAACGGGTGTACGCCACACCGAAGATTGAAGGACAATCGGGGTTTCCCAGAACAGCGACCCGGCCATGGATACCGCAACCCGCGAACGCCTTTCAACCGAGCTCGAATCAATTCGTGAACAGGGTTTGTTCAAGACCGAGCGAATCATCGCGACCCCTCAATCGGCGGCAATCCGTACCACAGACGGGCGCGAAGTCCTCAACTTCTGCGCCAACAACTATCTGGGCCTGGCGGATAACCGTGAAGTCATCGATGCTGCCAAACTGGCACTGGACACCCATGGATTCGGCCTTGCCAGCGTGCGCTTCATTTGCGGTACGCAGGATCTGCACAAGCAGCTGGAAGCACGCATTTCCGAGTTCTTCGGCACAGAGGACACCATCCTCTACACCAGTTGCTTTGATGCAAATGGCGGCCTGTTCGAAACCATCCTGTCCGACCAGGACGCCGTGATATCCGACGCACTCAACCACGCCTCGATCATCGACGGCATCCGCCTGTGCAAGGCCGAGCGCCGTCGCTATGCCAACAGCGACATGGCCGAACTCGAGAAGCACCTGGTAGAGACACAGGACAAGCGTACGCGGCTGATTGCCACCGATGGCGTGTTCTCGATGGATGGCTACATCGCCAAGCTCGATGAGATCGTCGCGCTCAAGAAGAAATACAACGCCCTACTCATGGTCGACGATTCGCATGCGACCGGCTTTGTCGGCGCGAACGGTCGCGGCTCGGCTGAGCTGCATGGCGTCATGGATGAGGTCGATGTCTACACTTCGACCCTGGGCAAGGCCCTGGGTGGAGGCTCGGGCGGATTCACCACCGGCCGTCGCGAGATCATCGACCTTCTGCGCCAGCGTTCGCGCCCCTACCTGTTCTCCAACTCGTTGCCGCCGCACGTGGTGGCCGCCGGTACCAAGGCCTTCGAGATGCTGGATGCCGCCGGCGCGCTCCGCGAACGCCTTGCCGACAACACCGCTTACTTCCGGCAGCAAATGGCCGAACTGGGCTTCGACATCCGCCCCGGCACGCACCCGATCAGCCCGGTGATGCTCTACGACGCGCCGCTGGCGCAACGCTTCGCCGAGCGTCTTCTGGAGGAAGGCATCTATGCCATCGGATTCTTCTTCCCGGTCGTTCCCAAGGGGCAGGCGCGCATCCGCACCCAGATGAGCGCCGCGCACACGCGCGAACACCTCGACCTTGCCATCGATGCGTTCACGCGCATCGGCAGGGAGCTTGGTGTGTTGAAGGGTTGACCTCGCATTCGAACGAAAGCGGGACCAGGCATTGCATGGCCCGGCGTGGGTACCAGCGGGGCATCATCACCACGTCGTGGACCAGGCGCGGATCGCACTCCGGATCCGCGGTTCAGATCATTGCCCGACTAGCGCCATCGGGCTCAACTCATCACTGACCCTGCGGAGGAGCCTCGACAGGCGCGGCCACCGGTTGCGGAGCTTCCGCACGCCGGCCTGCGC
>NZ_JBAWHJ010000382.1:0-9910 GCF_049593775.1 Dokdonella sp.
ACCCCCTCAAGCCAGACTTCTCGAACGTGAAGAGTGGCAGTGCATCCACAGCCAAGCCGGCGCCGGAGAAACCCGATTTCAGCAATGTCAGCAGCGGCGTCTCCTCGACGGCGGCGGTTGTCGAAACGGCGAACACGGTGCAGACCTACACGGTCACGAGTGGCGATACGCTTTCCGGGATCGCCAAGAAATTCTACGGCCACGCCGGAAAGTGGCGCGTGATATTCGAAGCCAACACCGACCAGATCAGCAATCCGGACCTGATCCGCATTGGCCAGGTGCTGAAGATTCCTGCCGAAGACATCCCTGCCGAAAAATCCGAAACCAAGGAGACCAACCCATGAATAGAACAAATTTCGCCCCCGTGGCTTTCACGCTGGCCGCAGCCGTAGCGCTGGCCGCCTGTGGGAAGAAGGAAGAAGTACCAGCTCCCGTCGTCGCACCGGCTCCGGTGGTAGAGACCGCGCCGCCACCGGCTCCGGTCGTCGAGACGGCAAGCTTTGTCGCACTCTCCGTAGGCAACCAGCTTGACGCCAACCAGAAGGCCACTGCGACAGCCGATACGTTTGCGCCCACCGATACGATCTACGCAACGGTAGCGACTGACGGCAACGCACCGAACGCAGCCATCGTTGCACGCTGGACCTTCTCGGATGGACAGCTGGTCGACGAAAGCAGCCAGTCAATCGTCCAGAGCGGCCCGGCCAACACGGCGTTTCATATCGCCAAGCCCGATGGCTGGCCGGTCGGTACCTACAAGGTCGAAATCACGCTTGACGGCAATCCCGTTGCAAGCGAGGAATTCATGGTCCAGTAAGGGCCATGCGTTTCAAAATCTGAAAGGGGGCGCGGAGATATCCGCGCCCCCTTTTGGTTTCCAGGATCGGTGCATTGGCGCTGATCGGGAATTCCGGGGACAATAGCCGGCCCTGCGCAAGCGATTGCGGTCCAACGCGATCCATCTGCGCGACCAAACTTTTCAGCGGAGACTTCCATGTCCGACAGCAAAATTGCGCCGCCCGCCGGTGGCGAAAAAATCACCATTTCCGATGGCATACTCAACGTCCCCGCCCATCCGGTCATTCCCTTCATCGAGGGCGATGGCACCGGACCGGACATCTGGCGCGCTTCAGTGCGCGTGTTTGACGCAGTAGTCGAAAAAGTCTACGGCGGCAAGCGCAAGATCCACTGGATGGAAGTCCTTGCCGGCGAAAAGGCCTTCAATGAAACCGGCAACTGGCTGCCCGACGCGACCGTTGATGCCTGCCGTGAATATCTGGTTTCGATCAAGGGTCCGTTGACCACGCCGGTCGGTGGTGGCATCCGATCGCTGAATGTCGCGCTCCGCCAGATGCTCGACCTCTACGCGTGCGTACGCCCGGTGCGCTGGTTCGATGGCGTGCCGTCACCGGTCAAGGATCCGTCCAAGGTCAACATGACGATCTACCGCGAGAACACCGAGGACATCTACGCCGGCATCGAGTTCCAGCAGGGTTCCGATGACGCACGGAAGTTCGCCGCGCTGATCAAGGAGAATTTCCCGGATCGCTACAAGAAGATCCGTTTCCCGGAAAGCTCGGGCTTCGGCATCAAGCCGGTTTCGAAGGAAGGAACCGAGCGCCTCGTCCGTGCCGCGATCAAGTATGCCATCGACAATGACAGCGATTCGGTGACCCTGGTGCACAAGGGCAACATCATGAAGTTTACCGAGGGTGGCTTCCGTGACTGGGGCTACGCACTCGCGCACACCGAATTTGGCGCAGTCGAAATTGACGGCGGACCGTGGAGCAAGTTCAAGAATCCGAAGACCGGCAAGGAAATCATCGTCAAGGACGTCATCGCCGATGCCTTCCTGCAGCAGATCCTGCTACGCCCCGCCGAGTACGACGTCGTCGCCACGCTCAACCTCAATGGCGACTATCTGTCTGACGCCCTGGCGGCCCAGGTCGGCGGCATCGGCATTGCGCCGGGCGGCAACGTCAACTACGTCACCGGGCATGCCGTGTTCGAAGCAACCCATGGCACCGCGCCGAAGTACGCGGGTCTCGACAAGGTCAATCCGGGCTCGGTAATTCTTTCCGGTGAAATGATGCTGCGTTACATGGGCTGGCACGAAGCCGCCGACGCCATCATCGCAGCCATGGACAAGGCGATCGGCCAGAAGCAGGTCACCTATGACTTCGCCCGCCTGATGGATGGCGCCACCGAAGTGAAGTGCTCGGAATTCGCTGATCGAATGATTGCGGCGATGTAGTTGGAAAGCGGGGATTCGGGATACGGGATTCGTCAAACGGGATCGGAGAGGTGGAATATATGGTTCCGCTTGAGATGTCGGGAGAATCGTTGATCTGCAACGAGCCTCACGTTGCCATTGCGAATCCCGAACCCCCAATCCCGAATCTCGGCCCCAACCCGTGACGGCCACCATCCAGTCTCGCGCGGCGGCGCTGATCCTCGACGCGTTCCTCGACTACAACGCGCGCTTCTCGGATATCACGCGCCGGGCCAAGCGACGTTTCGAGCGACGTGACTGGAAGTATGTGCGGGTCGATGCGGCGGCGCGCATCGATCTTTACGACGTCTGCATTCGCGAGACCCTGGGTCGGCTTGAACTGCTGCTTGAGGAGCGTGTGCGTTCGCGCCAGGTATGGTCGGCGACTCGCGACGAATTGCAGATTCTGGTCGAGCCGCTGCTGGATCGCGAATTTCCGAAAACCTTCTACAACTCGTTGTCGCGCCGGTTCTTCCATACCAATGGCGTGGCAGCCGACATCGAGTTCCTGGCCCTGGATGGCGAACCGACCGCGGGCATACAGGATGCCACCGACCTGCATCGCTATTCGGTGGGGGACGGGCTTGCCGCAGTCTGCGAGCGCATCCTCGGCGATTATCCATTTGCCAACGGCTATGCCGAGATCAGCACGTGCATCCGTTCCATTTCACGCACGCTGGGCAAGCGCATGCGCGAGCGTGGCAACGAACGCCCGCATGCAATCGAACTGATCAAGACCGCATTCTTTCGCGAACGTCGCGCCTACCTGGTCGGTCGCGCCCTGACCAGCCAAGGCGCGTTTCCGGTGGTCATCGCCCTGGTCAGCGATGCGGACGGCGTGCGAGCCGACGCAGTCATCACCGAAGTCGATCAGGTTTCACTGCTTTTCAGTTTCACGCGCAGCTATTTCCATGTCGACTTGCCAACGGTTGCCGATGTCGTGGTCCTTCTGGCCGGGCTCTTGCCGCACAAGCCCATCGAGGAGCTCTACACCGTGCTCGGTCGCGCCAAGCAGGGCAAGACCGAACGCTATCGTCATCTCTTTCGGCATTTGTCCCTGCATGCCGATGAGCGTCTGGTTCGTGCCGACGGTGAGCGCGGCATGGTCATGGCGGTATTTACGCCGAAGGACTACCCCCTGGTCTTCAAGGTCATTCGCGACCAGTTTGCCTACCCCAAGGACATTGCCCGCCGTCAGGTCGAGGAAAAGTACCACCTCGTGTTTCGCTACGATCGGATCGGCCGTCTTGTGGATGCGCAGGAGTTTCGTCATCTGCGTTTTCCAAGACGACAGTTCGAGGAAAGCATCCTCGAAGAACTGCTTGGCCAGTGCGCTGAAACCGTGTCACTCGATGGCGAGCATGTGCTGGTTCGTCATTGCTATGTGGAACGACGATTGCGCCCGATGAATCTCTACGTGCGTGAAGCCGAGCCGCATGCAGCAATGCAGGCGATGCTGGATTACGGACAGTCGATCAAGGATCTGGCGCGCAGCAATATCTTCCCGGGGGACCTGTTGCTCAAGAACTTCGGCATTACTCGTGGCGGGCGGGCAATTTTCTACGATTACGATGAACTGTGCCTGCTCGATACGTGCACGTTTCGACACATACCCGAGGCACGCGAGGAAGACGAGACACGTCCGCTGGAAGAATGGCTCACGGTGAGAGAAGGGGATGTCTTTCCCGAGATGTTCCCGCGCTTTCTTGGCGTGCCGGCGCATCTTCGCGAGGCATTGATCGAGCGTCACGGCGAGATCTTCGATGCGACCTGGTGGCGCGGTGTGCAAGAGGGCCTGGCCCGCGGTGACTACAGTGATATCCCACCGTACCCGCAGTCAGCCCGTTTGCACAAGGATTGAGCGAAGCGACCCATCCTTGCCCGGATCCACAAAGGAAAGGGCCCGCAATGCGGACCCTTTCCAGTTCACGCTGGAGAGTTGTTGCCTCTACAATTTCTTGCGACCGAACACCAGCGAGACGATGAACAGCACAAGGAATACGAGGAACAGGATCTTGGCAATGCCCGCCGATGCGCCGGCGATGCCGCCAAAGCCGAGTACGGCTGCGATCAAGGCGATGACGAGAAATACGATGGCGTAGTGAAGCATGGCGAGTCTCCTTGTTAAGTGGGTATCCAGTGCGAAGATCTGCTCCGGTCTGGGCTCGCGCTGGTTGGGTAACACTCTAGGCGGCGCTACCTGAATTGACTCCGAGCTTCTCCCTACTGCCGGCTGAACCGATGGCTAGCGTTCACTTTCGATCCGTTTTCGGTGGCCGCTGCAGGTGCCAGCGAGACCGAACCGCTCCGCTCCCTGTTCATTCTTTTGCGCATTGAGGTACGCTTGGCGGCCCCCTGCCGCCCTGTCGGCAACGTACTGGAGTCGATCATGAAACAACTTCCCCTCGCTCTCGCCCTGACGCTCGCCCTGGCTGCCTGCGGACCTTCGGCAGACAAGACTGCAGCGCCTGAAGCCGCTTCGGATCAGCCCACTGAAGTAGTGGCGCCAGCAGCTGCCCCTGCCGAACAGTCAGCAACTGAAGCAAGCCCGGCCGACCCGGTCGCCGGGGTCCTGACAGGTGCCTGGCGCTCGGATGACAACAAGGCACGCGATGCCTTTCGCCATCCGGCGGAAACCCTGGCCTTCTTTGGTGTCGCGCCGGGCCAGACCGTAATCGAGATTTCGCCCGGAGGCGGCTGGTACACGGAAATTCTGGCACCGATGCTCATGGGCAACGGGACCTATGTCGCTGCCTATCCGCTTGATGCCACCTCGGATTACAGCAAGCGCAACAACGACAAGTTCCGTGAAAAGCTGGCAGCCAATCCGGATCAGTACGGCGCAGCCATGAGTGTCGAGTACGACACCAAGGCGCCGAACTTCGGTATGGACGGGTCTGCCGACGTGGTCCTGACCTTCCGCAACGTGCACAACTGGGGTGACGGTGCGCCGGCCATGTTCGCCGCCTTCAACGCGGTCCTCAAGCCGGGCGGCACGCTCGGTGTCGTCGAGCATCGCGCTGCAGATGGTGCTGATGCCGAGTCCCTGAAGGGGTCCGGCTATCTGCCTACCGACGCCGTCATCAAGCTGGCGACCGATGCAGGATTCGAGCTGGCCGATCAGAGCGAGATCAACGCAAATCCGAAGGACACCAAGGATTACGAGAAGGGCGTCTGGACCTTGCCGCCGTCGCTCGCGCTGAAGGACGTGGATCGTGACAAGTACGTGGCTATCGGCGAGTCCGACCGCATGACCCTGAAGTTCAAGAAGCCGGAAGGCGACCAGATCTTCGAGCAGGGCACGGACAAGGCCAAGCCGACGCCTGCCAGCAACTGACGGCGATTGCACACATTCGGGTGGGCACTCAGCGGCGTGCGCCCTGATCGCCTGCAACCTCTCGAATGAATGTTGCAGTCGAGTAGCCCAGCAGGTGCAATCGGTCGCGAGTATCGATCGATTGCACCCACCTGCCGGCAGCCTTCCATGCTTATCCTGTTCAACAAGCCGTTTGGCGTGCTCTGCCAGTTCACCGATCGCGAAGGCCGACCGACGCTTGCCGACCATGTGCGGCAGAAGAATGTCTATGCAGCGGGACGCCTCGATCAGGATTCGGAAGGCCTGTTGCTGCTGACCGACGATGGTGCCCTTGCCCACCGCATCACCGATCCGCGCCACCGCGAAGCCAAGACCTACCTGGTCCAGGTTGAAGGCGTGGCACAAGTCGCCGCGCTGCAAGCCTTGCGCGATGGCGTGATGCTCAAGGACGGCCAGACCTTGCCGGCCGAAGTGCGTGCACTTGAGGGCGAGCCAGACTGGCTCTGGCCACGCGATCCACCAGTAAGATTTCGCAAGACCGTGCCGACGTCGTGGCTGGAGATGAGCATTCACGAAGGCCGCAACCGCCAGGTGCGGCGCATGACTGCCGCGGTGGGTCTGCCCACCCTGCGCCTTGTGCGGGTGCGCATTGGCAGCCACGTACTTGGCGATCTCCAACCGGGGCAATCACGAGTGGTATCAGCCGTTTGAGGATTCGTCCATGACCTTCAAGGATCACTTCTCGGCCCACGCAGCAATCTATCGAGATGCGCGGCCGGACTATCCGCAGGCGCTATTCGAGTTTCTTGCCGGACAGGTCGCTACGCCGTGCCTGGCCTGGGATGCAGGCTGCGGGAGTGGCCAGGCCAGCGTCGACCTTGCACGCTACTTCGATCGAGTCATCGGCACCGATCCCAGCGCGGAGCAGATCGCCAATGCCACTCCGCAGACCGATATCGAGTATCGCGTCGAGCCTGCAGAACAGTCGTCACTCGACGAAGCAAGCGTGGATCTTGTCTGCGTTGCGCAGGCATTGCACTGGTTTGACCTGCCGCGATTCCATGAAGAAATCCGGCGCGTACTCAAGCCGGGTGGAGTGGTCGCGTTCTGGTCCTATGCCGACTGCAAGGTCGACGCTGATGTGGATGGACAGAAAGACCGCGTCTACGTTGATTTGACCGGACCTTACTGGCCGCCCGAGCGGGCTCTGGTAGAAAGCGGCTATGCAAGCCTGCCTTTCCCATTCGAACGCATCCAGACTCCGCGCCTTGAGCTATGCATGCATTGGAAGGTCGACCGGTATCTTGCCTACCTGCGATCGTGGTCGGCTACGCAACGCTATATCCGGGCACGGGATCAGGATCCGGTATCCCTGGTCGAGAACGATCTGAGACTGGCCTGGGGAGATCCCGATTTGCCGCGCGAGGTGCGCTGGGATTTCCACCTTCATTGCGGAAGGATCTGAAGCGGCTGTGCCCGACCTGAGTGCTTGGCAATAAAACTTGTCGCCCTGACGGAGTAGCTGAATCCGGCAACGACGCGGCAAAGCCGGATAGTGATCGAAGTCCGCGCCGGTGACGAGATCGACCAGCCATTCGGCTGTTGAAAACCCGGCAGGATGCGGATTCATTCGTGACGTTCCGCCAGGCTATCGCAAGAGCCCGATCCCGCTATCTGTTGGTCAACTGCAATTCGATGCGCCGGTTCTGCGCATAGGCCTCGGTCGTATTCGCCGAATCAATCGGCTGGAACTGGCCGAATCCGTTCGCGGACAGGCGGTGCGCGGGGATGCCCTGCACGACCAGATATTTGACGATGGCTACGGCGCGCGCGGTCGAGAGTTCCCAGTTGGAAGGGAAGCGGTCGGTGTGGATAGGACGCTTGTCGGTGTGTCCGTCGATGCGCAACACCCAGTCGATGCTGGACGGAATTTCAGCGGACACCTCGCGCACCGTCGTGGCCAGGGATTCGAGGCGCAGCTGCGCACCGGGGTCCAGCTCGGCCGAACCGGATTCGAACAGGATGTCAGTGGGCAGGATGAATCGATCACCTACGACCTGCACATCACTGCGATTGCCAAGCGCCTCGCGCAGCTTGCCGAAGAACTCGGAACGATAGCGTTCGAGCTCGCCGACGCGATTGGCCAGGGCGATGTTCAATTGCTTGCCAAGGTCGGCAATCTTCGCATCCTTCGAATCGAGATCCTTGTTGGCGATGCCGAGCGCAGCTTCGAGCTTGCCGAGTTGCTCGCGGATCGCGGCCATCTGCCGGTTCAACAGTTCGACCTGGGCGGTCGCCGCATTGCCGAGTTCGGTCTGCTTGACCAGATCCTGATGGGTATCGTCGAGCTGGGTGCTGAGTTGCGCGACTTCAGCTTCGAGCTGGGTCTTCAGTTCGTTGAGCGCCGCAATATCGGCGCTGAGGCTGGCCACCTGCACGCTTGCTGCATCAAGTTCGCTGCCAAGCAGCGCACGCTCGGCCTGGGTCGCGCCAAGCGAGGCGCTGAGTTCGGCCACGCGTGCGTCGAGTGCGGTCTTCTGCTCCTCGCTCAGTGACAGGGTGCGGGCCAGCTCGGCCACTTGTGCATTGAGTGTGTCGAGTGCCTTGTTCTTGCCTGCCAGCGTATCGGACAGGACAAACTGGCCGATCGCGAAGATCAGCAGCACGAACATCATGACCATGATCAGCGAGGTCAGCGCATCGACGAAACCCGGCCAGATATCAAATGCGCGTCGTCGCCTGCGGATCATTCCACTCATGTGCGCGGCTCGCGATTCGAGCCGACCGCGGCGGCGATCGTGCGCGAAAGCAGGCGAAACTCGCTGCGCAGTTCCTCGGACAGGCGCGAATCAGAAGCGGGGTGGCTGGCGATCTGGCGTAGCACGGTTTTCAGCTCATCCTGCACCTGGGCTGCGCCCTGGCGCTCGCGCGCATCCCGGGCAAGCAAGTCATTGAGTCGACCGAGCTGGTTTGAAATTTCGGCGAACTGCTCGTTCATGCCGCGGCGTTCGCGGTCGTTCTCCACGATTGCACGCTGCATGCGCTCGAGTCCGTCCGCTGTCTGTTCCAGCAGGGCTTGCACGTAGGCCGGAACCGAGGCATCGCCTTCGAGAGCATTGCCTGATGACAGATGGGTCATGCCGGACAACCACTCTTCGAGGTCATTGTAGAAACGGTTTTGCGCATGTCCGGCCTGCAGGTCGAGGAAGCCGATCACCAGCGAGCTGGCCAAACCGAACAGCGAGGTCGAAAAGCTGGTTGACATGCCGCCCAGCGGTTCCTTGAGGTTCTCCTTGAGTGCGCCAAACATGGTCAGCGCGTCATTGCCCACGTTGAGCGTGCTGATCGTCTCGGAAACCGAACGGATCGTCACCAGCAAGCCCCAGAACGTTCCCAGCAGGCCGAGGAATATCGCCAGGCCGATCAGGTAGCGCGAGAGGTCGCGTGATTCTTCGAGCCGCGATTGCACGCTGTCGAGGATGGTACGCATCGAGGGCGCGGACAGCGCAGCCTTGCCGCGTTCGCGATTGCCGAGCATGCGCGCCATCGGCGCAAGCAGTCGCGGCTTGCCGACAGTTGCGCGCTCAGGGTTCGAGCGACGAAACGATTCGATCCAGCGCGTTTCCTGCCCGAGAACCAGGACTTGCCGGATATTGACGATGATCCCGGCCGCGAGCACGGTCAGGATCACGCCATTGAAGAACGGGTTGGCGAGGAAGATCTCGATCAGGCGCGACCCGACCAGTGCACCAAGCACGACAACAAGGGCGAGAAAGGCTGTCATCCAGAGCAGGGTGCGGTTGAATCGGGACATGAAGACCTCGGTGTGGATTGTCGGTTGTCTTGGCCCCCTCTCCCCACGGGAGAGGGTTGCGGTGAGGGTACGTGTTTGCGTCGGCCTAAATGACTTGCTTGTACTTCCGACCGGACGTCATTCCGGAAATCGGCATGCAAGTTCCTGATTTCCGCAACATCCTCGCATTCCTGATTGGATGCGCAAACGCCTGCTTGCGTTGCCTGGTCATTGCACACTCGAACCCAAACGGCACTGACTTAACGCCGATCCCTTCATTTTGTCATCCTCGCGAACGCGGGGATCCAGCTCTTTTGGCCTTTCGTAGTAGCCGCAAGTTCAGTGGATGAGCGGCTATCCGGAGTTGCAAGTAGAGCGATGACCAGCCATGCGGCTGTTGTGAAGCGATTCCCGCTTTCGCGGGAATGACGAAACGTTGGAATCGGCCTCAAGTCAGCGCCATTCGTCTCAGACCCACCCGCTCTTCTGTCGATCTGTCGAGTTTCTGGAAAAGCGGGCGGGTCTGAGA
>NZ_JBAWHJ010000383.1:0-1725 GCF_049593775.1 Dokdonella sp.
CGCCCAGGTGCTCAAGGCCAACCGCGAAATGACGGCCAGGCTGGGTCGCGCACCTACGCTGGATGAACTGGCGGACGCGGTCGGCAAGCAGGCCAGGGATGTCGCCGAGCTGTTCCGGGTCAATGAACACATCAGCTCGCTGGATGCCCCGATGTCCGAAGGGGATGATCGTTCAATGATCGAGCAGCTGGTCGAGGAGGAGGAGTTCGGTGCGGGAAACCAGCCGGATCCTGCCGGAAGTGGTCAGTTGCAGGGCTGGCTCGAAGCCCTGATTCCACGTCAGCGGACCGTTGTCGAGCGCCGCTTCGGCTTGAATGGCGAGCCGGTTCACTCACGTGCAGATATCGCCGAAGATTTCGGTGTTTCACGTGAGCGCGTTCGCCAGATTCAGGAAGAAGCCCTGAAACGGCTGCGCCAGATTTCAAAGCGCGATCAGGCGTCCTGAGTCGGATCCAGAATGAATGCGGCCACCACCCGGCGGCCCTCGGCGGCCAGCAGATTGTAGGTGCGGGCCGCGGCGGCATTGTCCATCACTTCGACGCCAATACCCTTGCGCATTATCGGCAGCAGCAAGGTGCGGTCCGGGAATTGCTGGCGCTCGCCAGTGCCGAGGATCACGACCTCCGGCTCGATCGGGAGCAGGGCGCGGATGGCATCTTCGTCAAGGCTGTCGATATCGGTTACCGGCCAGTTCTCGACGACTTGATCCGGCGCAAGCGCGAAGCTCGTGCGCAGCTCGCGGTCGATGACGACAACCGCATCCGGCCTGACCGCCCGGATGAAGAAATAGCCCTCGGCCTTGTCGTGAATCAGCTGCATGGGGCTTCAGTTGGGAAGAGGCAGCTTGGGTTCTTTTTCATTGCGCCTCCACAGCGTGGCGGTATGTCCGATCATCTGTACGACCTCGGCTTTGGAATCCACGGTCAACGCGTCAATCTGTGCCGCACGTTCAGCCTTGTCACCTCCGGAAAGCCTGATCTTTATCAGTTCGTGATGGTCCAGCGCCTGGGCCAATTCGGCAATGACATTGGCTGTGACGCCCTTCTGGCCCAGCATCACAACGGGGCTGAGGGAGTGGGCAAGACCGCGCAGGTAGCGCTTCTGGAACGAGGTAAGAGGCATGAACGGAGTCCGAATGCGGATGGGTGGCCGGCGGCAATTCGCGGCTTTCAGGGTATTATGAGGCCAATCTCATCGCTGATAAACGCGCAGTGCGCGTAGTGACTACGTCGTGGCGCGAAGCAAAACCAGTTCCCGCTGGCTCCAGGAGCACTTCAGCGACCCCTATGTGAAGCGCGCCCAGGCAGAGGGCTGGCGCTCCAGGGCGGTTTTCAAGCTGGATGAACTGATCGAACGCGACAAGCTGCTCAAACCCGGCATGCTGGTGGTCGATCTTGGCGCGGCTCCTGGCGGCTGGTCGCAGATGGTCCGCGAGCGCCTGGGTGACGCCGGCAGGATCATCGCCCTCGATATCCTGCCGATGCAGGGAGTCGGCGGTGTCGATTTCGTGCTCGGTGACTTTCGGGAGGATTCGGTTCTTGCGAAGCTCGAAGAAGTACTGGCTGGAGCAACGGTAGATCTTGTTCTTTCGGACATGGCCCCCAACATGAGCGGTGTGGGCGCAGTTGACCAGGACCGCTCGATGGGCCTGGCCGAGCTGGCCGCAGATTTTTCGGAGAACCACCTGAAACGAGGTGGGTCGTTCCTGACCAAACTGTTCCAGGG
>NZ_JBAWHJ010000384.1:0-3615 GCF_049593775.1 Dokdonella sp.
GTGTGCAATGGCGCTGGTGCATGCACGGGTAGCCAGAGTGGTCTACGCGGCAGCGGATCCAAAGACCGGCGCTGCCGGCAGCGTCTTTGAAATCTTGACCTCGGAACTCCACAACCATCGTGTTGAAGTTTCAGCAGGCCTGTTCGCCGAAGAGAGTTCCGGCATGTTGCGTGAATTTTTCCGCAGCCGACGCTAAGGCAACGCTGATTTCGCATGGCGCCGCCGCTTGAGATTCGGTTCCAGACAAGGTCTGATAGGGATGAGTTTCCGATTTCCTTTCAGGAGGGAATCGGGTGGCTCGCAGCATGTCAATCACAAATATTCGGCAGACCCTGAGTGCACCTTGTTCCAATCCGACGATGCTTTTTTGCTGCCTTGAGCCAAATTTTCGGGAGTGTTGAGTTTGCCCGTGGATGGTTGCAGGCTAGGAACCGCACTCCGCGCATGGCCGGGTGTTTAATCGCGACTGTGGTCATCGGCTCGCTGTTCAATCAGGCATTCGCCGAAGGGTTCCCCAAAGGCGAGGACCCCTACAGGGTGCTGGTATTGAATTCATTGAGAAACAGCTCGCCGGTGAATCTTGATATTCAGGAAGGTTTGGTACGGGGCTTTTCCGGGGGCGACCACCCGATCGTCGAGATCGATATTGAATCGCCGCATCTGACAGACGCTGCAAACGGGCAACTGGCTGAAACACTAATTAGCTACTTCCGCGCAAACTATGAGAGCCGCAAGCCGCAAGTGCTGATAGCCACCGGCACCCAGGCGCTGAAGTACCTTCTTGCCAATGGCGAGGCCCTGTTTCCCGGTGTGCCAATCGTGTTCGCTGCCGGGGTGGACGAGGATTTTGTGGCAAGTCAAAACTTGCCTCCCAACGTAACCGGCATAACCAACTATGTTGATGTGTCCGGGACGCTGGGGTTGATGCTGAGCATTCACCCAGATACGGAAAGGGTCGCGCTGATCATTGGTGCTGGCAACTTCGAGAAGAGTTCCGAGCCTCTGGTGCTCAACGCCTTGCGGCAGTTTGAAGGACAGGTGGATTTCATCTGGCTGCGGGGCTTGCCCATCGACGAACTCGTGACAGCGGTCGACCAGCTTCCGGAGCGGACCATCATTCTCTATCTGGTGCAGTTCAGGGACAGGAATGGGGTCGCCTACGTGCCGGCAACCGTGCTTGAGATGGCCTCGGCAGCCTCGAACGTGCCGATCTACGGCCTCTGGGATACCTTGCTCGGGCACGGTATTGTCGGAGGGAAGTTGATGGCCAAGGAGGAGGATGGTTACCAGGCAGCGCTGATGGCCCTGCGTATTTTGCAAGGCGAGCAGCCCGCATCGATTCCCGTGGTAAGGCCTACTTCAAATCCAGCCATTTTCGATGGTCTGGAAATGGCGCGATGGCATATTGACGAAGGCCGACTTCCCGCTGGCGCGCAGATTCGAAATCGTCAATTCTCGGTCTGGGAAGAATACAAATCGGTGATCGGGTTGGTGGGCATCGTAATCGTGTTGCAGGGACTCTTGATAGGCGTACTTTTGGTCAGCAGGCGGCAACGCCTGCAAGCAGAGGTAGCCCTTTTGGACGAAGTAGGGCGGCGCCTTGAGGCTGAAGCGATGTCCACTGATCTGAGATCCAACCTGTCGCGCTTCAGCAAGGAAAGGTCGCTTGGCACCATGGCGACTGCCATCGCACACGAAATCAATCAGCCGCTGATTGCGATCCAGAACTACGCGCAGGCGGTGAAGCGACGATTGCAGGCAGACACAGACGACAAGCCCAAACTCATCGATATTCTCGCCAAGCTCGAGGGAGAGGCAGGTCGAGCCGGCGAAATAACCCGCCGCATCCGCAACCTCGTCAGCAGGGAGAATGGCCCATTGATACCCACTTCACTTGGCCGACTGGTGGAAGGTGTCCTGCCGATTCTGGAGAAGGAAGCTGCTGCCTGCGGGTGCCAACTCATCTGGAGGCCTGTCGGTGAGCTACCAGGGATTCTCGCTGACGAACTTGAAATCCAGTTGGTGCTGGTCAACCTTTTGCATAACTCAATGGAAAGCATTGTTGCCAGCGGAAAGCAGGACAAGCGTGTGGAGGTCGAGGCTCGGATGATTGACGAGAGGGAAGTCCAGGTCAGCGTGACTGATTGGGGTGCGGGCGTTCCTCCAGGCCAGGAAGCCGATCTATTCAGACGCCTGCATTCCAGCAAGAGCAATGGCATGGGCATGGGGCTGGGTATCGCTGAAGCGATCGTTGCAGCTCACGATGGGCGAATCTGGTACGAGCCCAATCCCGATGGGGGCGCTATGTTCAAGTTCACTCTACAGGCAGTCAAGACATGACCGGGATGGTTGAGCAAACCGTATTTGTCGTGGACGATGACGCAGGCGTGCGCGACTCGATTTCCGAGCTGGTCGAATCCGTTGGATTGCGAGCTGAAGGCTATGCCTCCGCTCAGGAGTTTCTGGAAAGAGGTCAGCCGCAACGCCGAGGTTGTCTGGTACTCGACGTCCGTATGCCCGAGATGAGCGGCTTGGTGCTCCAGCGTTTGCTCAAGGAGCAGGGTTTCAATTTGCCGATTATCGTTTTGACCGGTCACGGAGACGTGCCGATCGCGGTTGACGCAATGAAAGCAGGCGCTTTTGAATTCTTGCAGAAACCTTGCCGTGACCAGGCGTTGCTGGACAGCATCATCGCTGCCTTGTCTCACGATGCAGCCACTCACAATGCGAGTTTGGCGGAGGTCGATCTGGCCCGGCGCGTCTCCACCCTGACCAGCCGTGAGGTCGAGGTGCTCGATCTCGTGCTTGCTGGCAAGACCAGCAAGCACATCGCCCAAGCCCTGGCCATGAGTCCCCGAACCGCCGAAACCCACCGGCGCAATCTATTGCAGAAGCTCGGCATCGCAACGCTGAAGCAGTTGCTGCTTCGCATGCCTGCGTCTTCGCGAGACTGATTGAACGGCGTGGAGCAAGGTCTGGTGGCTTGTCGATGCGCGCCATTCCCGGAAGTCCGCGCCCCACCAATCGGTGGCGCGCTGTCGCGCTGGGAAAAGGGGTGCGCGGGTTTGCGGGCCCGGGCGTTTGATTGTTCCTTCTCCCCTCGGGGGAAGGTGCCCGACTGCGTCCGACTGGATCGGGCGCGAACGACGAATGCCGGCCCGAAGGGTGAGCCCCATGGAAGGGGTGAATCAAGGCGGATGACGATTGCATGGATGCAGGAGGGAGAGGCCGCTCCTGCGCACGCAACATTCGCACATCCATGTGCATCACAACGCAGGAGCAGTTGCCGAGGGGACGCGCGTGCCGAAAGTTCCGCTCCGCTCGTACCCTCACCCCAGCGCTCTCCCGGCGGGAGAGGGAGCCAAAGCCGGCCAAATTGTGTAGTTGCCAATCAATAGGCTATGTTTTCTTGACGAGAGCGAGCTCAAGCCACGATGCATGTCGACACGTTGCGATAAGCCGCGTCGTGGCTAAAGCAGGCTTCTACAAGAACCGTGTGGCGTGCGCCTTTCGTAGGAGCGAGCTTCAGCCGCGATGCTTTTCGACACGTTGCGATAAGCCGCGTCGCGGCCAAAGCAGGCTTCTACAAGAACCGTGTGGCGTGCGCCTTTCGTA
>NZ_JBAWHJ010000385.1:0-2368 GCF_049593775.1 Dokdonella sp.
CGGAACACGAGCGCCACGACGTCATCGCCGGCGGATATCTCGATCTGTGCAATATCGCTGCGTGCCTGCATAGAACCAATCAGCTCGGACAACGCGCTGATCCGTAGTCCCACTTCAGGCAAGAGCGTGTGGCACTCCGAGAGGTCGGCAACGAATCGTGGATTGTCTTCCCGGAATCCGACCAGGGCCTTGCCCTTCTTCTCCACCCATTTGACCGACAGCCTGCCCTTGCGGCGGTAACCCCAGGCCTGATCGGTCAATGCCGTCAGCCAGCGATCCGGACGCACCTTGCCGATCCGCTCGAAGTTCTCGGCAAGAAATTTTTCCTTGGCCTCGATCTGCTTGTCCGCCGGGAGGTGCTGCATGGCACAGCCGCCGCAACCACCAAAATGCGGGCAGCGTGCTTCAATGCGATCACTCGACCGAGACAGCAGCTCCTCGACCTTGACCTCGTCATAGTTGCGATGGCGCTTGGTGTAACGGACAACGGCACGTTCGCCCGGCAAACCGCCGGCCACGAAAACCGCTTTCCCGTCAACACGCGCAACGCCGCGCCCATCGTGGTTCAGATTCTCAACGTCCAGTTCCGCGAATTGCGCGCTTGATCGAGGGCTCATCATGAATGACAGGTTGTGGCGAGCGCGCATGTTAGCAGTGAATCATCCCGATCCAGCTGGATCGATGGCATGGTGGTGAAACTCGACGATTGACGCCGGGTCGCACAAGGTGAATCCTTCGTCAGGTTCCTGGAAATGGAAATCCATGCATGGCCAAGATCCTGATCGCTGACGACAACCTGTTGAGCCTTGAATATCTCGCCGAAGCGGTCTCCCGATTCGGGCATGAAGCAGACAGGGCCAGAGACGGCGTTGAGGCTTGCTCGCTGGCGTCGGCGCAGCCCTACGACTTGATGATCATCGATTCGCGCATGCCGCGTCGCGGCGGCCTGGAATCCCTGCATATCATTCGCAGCGAGGGCGGACATTCAAGCATGACCAAAGCAGTTGCCACCACCGCTGATGCGGGCTTGAATCCTGACGAGCTGCTGCGCGCGGGCTTTGCGGCGGTCGTGGTCAAACCCATCCCGCTCGAAGAATTTCGCGCGCTGTTGGCGCAGCACTTGCCCACGCGCCCGATTCAAGATGGCGACCTGGATGACACGCTTGCGCTGAGCAGGAGCGGCGGCGACACAACCATCATGAATGCCTTGCGAAGTCTCCTTGGAGGCGAACTTGATGCCCTGCCCCGCGAGATCGAAGAGTATGCACAAGACAGAGATGAGGAGGCGCTGCGTGATCGCCTCCATCGACTGGATGCCTCGGCCGGCTTCTGTGGCGCGACCAGACTGACTGGCGCCATAGCAGAATTGCGTCGCGCACTCGATACTGAGAACACCTGGCCAGACAAGGCGATCAGATTGTTCCTCGATGTCAGTGCGCAAACCCGAAGCTTGCTAGGTCAGGGGCCGGAACTTTCCTGAGAGAGAGCGCTGCTACGCATTCTCATGTCCCAGGCATTGAGGCTACCGCCATTGAGCTGATCTCGCAGAAGTGCCCGCATAAGGAGGCGCAGTTCTCGTTCATGCTGCATGTCGGGACGTTCATCATGATGCAGGGCGAGTAGCGCCGCTCCACTGATTCGCAAGGCACCGGCTTGCGACCTCCATGGCTGCGGACCCGAATCGATCAGATAGCTGTATTCCATGTCTGCCCGCAAAGGAGATCCGTCGTCGATGTTCCGATCCAGAACAAGGCCATAGCCAAGATCAATCATCAAATCCCGTTCGAACCGACGCAGGCTCCAGCCTTCCGGCTCGCCCGCCGCAAGTCGTTGCAAGCAAGTGAAATAGTGCTCGAACAGTTCAGGTTGCGGATCACCGCGAGCACACAACCTGAGCACGAGTTCGTTGAGGTACATGCCGGAATACAGGCGCTCGCCTGCAATCTGCAGCGGTGCCGCTGCCGCCTCGGCATGCGTGAGGGTGAACAGTTCGCCATTGCCGATCCAGCTCAGACTCAGGGCTTGCAATGGTTGCAGCAAGCCGCGCGGCATTCGCGATTTTTCCCTGCGTACGCCACGGGCCACCAGGCCGACACGCCCGTACTCGGGCGTCAGGCATTCAAGTAACAATGAGGTCTCTCGCCAGACACGAGCGTGCAGGATCAGTGCGGGCTGGGCATCAACTCGCATGACTCGTATTACTCAACCGGTATAGCCGAATTGCTTGAGCGAAGCATCGTCATCAGACCAGTTCTCACGCACCTTGACCCAGAGCTCGAGGAAGACCTTGTTGCCGAACAGTTTTTCCATGCGGCGACGTGACTGGCTACCGATCGCCTTGAGCTGTGCACCACCGGCACCAATGACA
>NZ_JBAWHJ010000386.1:0-11832 GCF_049593775.1 Dokdonella sp.
GCGGCTGGCTCATCATCACCAGAAAACAAGGATTTGCCTGAGGGGACCACTGTCCGCTCACCGATGGTCGGCACGTTCTATTCCTCAGCCAATCCGGATTCGCCGCCCTTCGTGACCGTCGGGCAGAAGATCAAGGCCGGCGACACCCTCGGCATCATCGAAGCCATGAAGATGTTCAACCAGATCGAGTCCGAAGTATCGGGCACCGTGCTCGCTGTACTCGTGGAAAGCGGACATCCGGTCGAGTTTGACGAGCCGTTGTTTGTGGTGGGTTAAGAGGACGGGATTCGAGATTCGGGAGTCGGGATTTGAAGGAGCGGCCGCATCAGCGACTCGAAGTCTGGCGCGATGCGATGAGCCTGGTCGAAGCTGCCTATCGCTTTTCGCAGGACTTCCCTGATACGGAGCGGTTCGGCCTAACTCTCCAGATTCGCAGGGCCGCCGTTAGTGTTTCATCCAATATTGCAGAAGGTGCTGCTCGACGCTCGACTCTGGACTATTTACGGTTTCTTTCTATCGCACGAGGCTCACTTTCCGAGCTCGATACACAGCTTCAGATATCGACGCGACTTGGTTTCGCCGAGATGTCACCGGAACTCAATGAGTTGGTCGATTGCGTGTTCTCGAAGTTGAACGCCCTGATCCGATCGCTGAGCAAACCCAGGACGCCATGATGCACACGATTTTCCGAATCCCGAATCCCGAATCCCGGTTTTCAACAGCCGAACGGCTGGTCATCCCATGTTAGACAAAGTCGTCATCGCCAATCGCGGCGAAATTGCGTTGCGCATTCTTCGCGCCTGCCATGTACTGGGCATCAAGACGGTGGCCGTTCATTCCACCGTCGATCGAAACCTCAAGCATGTCGGCATGGCGGATGAGTCTGTCTGCATCGGACCAGGTCCGGCTGCCGAGAGTTATCTCAACGTACCGGCCATCATCGCCGCTGCGGAAGTAACCGACGCTCAGGCGATCCATCCGGGCTACGGCTTCCTTTCCGAGAATGCGGACTTCGCCGAGCGCGTCGAGCAATCGGGCTTCATCTTCATTGGCCCGCGCGCGGAAACGATCCGCATGATGGGTGACAAGGTCGAGGCCATCCGCGCGATGAACGAAGCCGGCGTGCCCTGCGTGCCGGGTTCGGGTGGTCCTCTTGGCGACGACATCACGGAAAACGTGCGCATTGCGCGCGACATCGGCTACCCGGTAATCATCAAGGCCGCCGGCGGTGGTGGCGGCCGCGGCATGCGCGTCGTTCACACCGAGGCGCATCTTGGCAACGCCATCTCCATGACCAAGACCGAAGCCAAGGCCGCGTTCGGCAACGGCGAGGTGTACATGGAGAAGTTCCTCGAGAATCCGCGTCATATCGAGATTCAGGTGCTCGCCGATGGCCAGGGCAGCGCCATCCATCTCGGCGAACGCGATTGCTCGATGCAGCGCCGCCACCAGAAAGTCGTCGAGGAGGCACCCGCTCCAGGTATCAGCGACGAACAGCGCGAAGCGATCGGCAAGGTCTGCGTCGAGGCCTGCCTGCGCATCAACTATCGCGGCGCGGGAACCTTCGAATTCCTCTACGAAGACGGGCGCTTCTATTTCATCGAAATGAACACGCGCATCCAGGTCGAGCATCCGGTTACCGAAATGATCACCGGCGTCGATCTGGTTCGCGAACAGTTGCTGATCGCCTCAGGCGAAAAACTGTCGATCCGGCAGGAAGACGTGCGCATTACCGGCCATGCGATCGAATGCCGCATCAATGCCGAGGATCCGGACACGTTCATGCCGAGTCCCGGTACCGTCAAGCGCTTCCTTGCCGCTGGCGGACCGGGCGTGCGTACCGACACCCACATCTATGACGGCTATCGCATTCCACCCAACTACGATTCGATGATCGGCAAGCTGATCGTGCATGGCCGTGATCGCGCTACTGCCGTTGCGCGCATGCGCAATGCATTGGCAGAAGTGGTCATTGAAGGCGTGAAGACCAACCTGCCCTTGCAAATGCGGATCATGGCCGATGGCGGATTTCAGGCCGGCAGCATGAACATCCACTATCTGGAAAGGCGCATGGCCGAAGCGAAGGAAAAGGCGTTGGGTCTGAGTTGATCGTGGAATGGCACACCATCGCGTTCCGAACGCATCCGACCAATAGGTACTCCCGCCGTGTTCATTCAAAGGCGGGAAAGGCCGGTATACACTCCCGCGCGTTCCGAACGCATCTGACCGACAGGCTCTCCCTGCGTGTTTATTCAAAAGCGGGGAAAGCCGGTATACACACCCACGCGTTCCGAACGCATCTGACCGACAGGCTCTCCCGCCATGAGTTGGCTTGAACTTTCCCTGACCCTGCGCTCTGATCAGCAGGAAGCCGTCGAGGCCGCGCTTGAAGATGTCGGCGCACTCGCGGTGACCTTGCTCGATGCCGATGCCGACACAAGCAACGAACAGGCGATCCTCGAACCGGCCGTAGGCGAAACGCCTCTATGGTCACTGATCGTCCTGTCTGCCTTGTTCGAGGCGGAAATCGATCGCAGTGGATTGATCCATGTCCTCGGCGAATCCCTCCCGGAGCTGGAACCCGGTCAGATCGTATTCCGCGAAGTCGCCGACCAGGACTGGACACGCGTGTGGATGGACCAGTTCAAGCCGATGCAATTCGGCGAACGGCTCTGGATCTACCCGTGGAATATCGAGCCGCCAGCCGACCCGCAAGATTCGGTCGGCCGCTCCAGCGCATCCTGCGACCGCGGCACTAGCGCATCCCTGCGCGTCGACCGCTCCAGCGCATCCTGCGACCGCGGCACTAGCGCATCCCTGCGCGTCGTCGTGCGCCTCGACCCGGGCCTGGCCTTCGGCACCGGCACCCATCCGACCACGGCCTTGTGCCTGGAATGGCTGGATCGTACCGACCTCGGCGGCAAGACACTGATCGACTATGGCTGCGGGTCCGGTGTGCTGGCGATTGCAGCCGCACTGCTGGGCGCCGCCAGGGTAATTGGCATCGACAATGATCCGCAGGCCATCGAGGCGAGCCGCGACAATGCCGCACGCAACGGCGTGGCCGAAAATATCGAGCTGAGACTTCCTGACACCGAGGAGCGCACGCCGGCCGATGTTCTCGTCGCCAACATCCTGGCCGGCCCTCTGCACGAGCTCGCACCGCTGTTTGCTGCACATGTTCGCCCTGGCGGCTTGCTGGCTCTGTCCGGCATCCTCAATGGACAGGAAGCCGAATTGCTCGAGCGCTATTCTGAATGGTTCGAGGAACTGGCAGTCAGCCGGCGCGAGGACTGGGTGCGTATCGACGGCAAGCGCCGCGCCGACGCAACTCGGGATCCTGAGCGGCAATGAATCCGGAACCGCTGATTCCAGGGCCAAGCCTGTTGCAGCTTCCGGCTTGTATTTGAACCACGTCATTCCCGCCCTTCGACTAGCTCGGCACTGGCCCGGCTCCGCCGTGGCAGAATTTGCTTCGACTCGCGGCTCGTGATTTCCCCTGGCTGCCAACGGCTCTGATTGCCGCTGGCCAGTTCCCATGCCAATCCACGATGGACATCAATCAATCGCGGGAGCAGAGCAGGCAAACTCCTGCCACCAGGGCAACCGCGGTTAGAATGCCGGCATGTACACCCAATGTCCCGAATGCCTGACCGTATTCAAGCTTGGTAGCGCCGAGCTTGCCGGTGCGCATGGCAACGTGCGCTGCTCGCATTGCAATGCAATGTTCGATGCGCTGCCCACCTTGAGTGAGCAATTGCCTTCAGAACCGATCGGCAAGATGAGTCGACATCCTGAACTGCCGAGCCCCCCACAACTCGGATTGCCCGTGTTCAGGCCACATCGCGGGGAACAAGGCGCGCTTTTCATGGACCCGAATGAACGTCCACGGGCCCACGAACGCGCCTCGGGTCCGCCGCAATTCACACGCAGGAGAGGTCGGGCACCGACACGCAGCAATGGTCCCTGGCTATTCGGCAGCCTGGTCCTGCTGGTTTTGCTGGCAGGCCAGATCGCCTGGGCTGAACGTCAGTACTGGATCAACGATTCCCGCTTGCGCCCGGGCATCACGAGCGTCTGTGCCGTGGTCGGTTGCGAAGTACCCTTGCGCAGCGATGAAGAACTCCTGCAACTGGCCTCGCGGGATATTCGCCCGCACCCTTCGGTACCCGGCGCCCTGATCATTTCGGCGACCTTGCAGAATTCCGCGGATTTCGCCCAACCATTTCCGACCGTAGAAATCACATTGTCGGATCTCGATGAGCAACGCATCGCGATGCGACGGTTCAGGCCTGCCGAGTACGTCAGCGATGCACGCACGATTGCCAACGGACTCGCCCCTGCGGCGAAGGCCGCTCTCGTTTTCGAAGTAGCGGATCCGGGCAAGAACGCCGTGGCTTTCGAGTTCAGTTTTCGCTGACCACGCAGTCCCGCGTCCTTCCCAGCACGAAGAACTTGCAAGCGAATTGACGCTTGGCACTTATCAATCGTGTCCGTCGGCTGTATCATCACCGACCCGCCGCAACCTTGGGAAGGCTGCCCGGGTGGAAAACCAGAACTAGAACAAAGCCTCGAGGGAATGATCGCAGTGAATGCCGCCACCCCGTTGCGCGTTGAAGCCGCGCACGATCCTGCCTTGCAACCTGCCCTGCGCGAATGCGTTGCGCGAGCGGTGCGGCGCTACCTTAGCGACGTGGATTCCGAGCCCTCCGAGGGCCTGCATGCACTGGTTGTCGCCGAGGTCGAATTGCCCTTGCTGCGTGAAGTAATGTCCTGGTACAGCGGCAACCAGAGTCGGGCGGCGGCGGCCCTCGGCATCAACCGGGCAACCCTGCGCAAGAAACTGCACCAGTACGGCCTCAGTTGAGCGGCTATAATGCGGGCCCGCCAATCCACAGCCGGCTGACCTGATGTTCGAGATCCCTCCCGCTCCCGTTCGCCGTGCGCTGCTGAGCGTGTCTGACAAGTCCGGCCTATCCGACTTTGCCAGGGGGCTTGATGCCCTGGAAATCGACCTGGTCTCCACCGGCGGCACCGCCCACGCCTTGCGTGATGCGCACTTGCCGGTAACCGAGGTCAGTGCGGTCACCGGTTTTCCCGAAATCATGGGTGGTCGCGTCAAGACCCTGCATCCGCTGGTCCACGGCGGCCTGCTCGGCCGGCGCGGCATCGACGATACGGTCATGGAAGAACATGGCATCAGCGCCATCGACCTGCTCGTAGTCAATCTGTATCCATTCGAATCGGTGACGGCTCGTGCCGATTGCCTGCTGGCCGAAGGTATCGAGAATATCGATATCGGTGGCCCGGCCATGCTGCGCGCTGCCGCAAAGAACCATGAAAGCGTCATCGTCGTCTGTGACCCGGCCGATTATGCCGAAGTCCTCGAAGCACTCGCCCAGGGCGGCACCACGCTCGAGATGCGCCGCAGGCTCGCTGCCAAGGCTTATGCGCACACCGCAACCTATGACGGTCGCGTGGCAGCCTGGCTTGGTGCGCGTTCGCAGGGCGAATCCAGCGAACCGTTCGCGCCGAGCCTGCACCTGGCCTACGAACGCAAGCAGGTATTGCGGTACGGGGAAAACCCGCATCAGGCCGCTGCGCTCTACGTGGAAAAGAACGCGGCGCCGGGCACCATTGCCACCGCCCAGGTGCTTGCCGGCAAGGAGCTCTCCTATAACAACCTGGCCGATGCGGATGCGGCACTCGAGTGCGTGAAGGCATTCCAGCGTGCGCCGGCCTGCGTCATCGTCAAGCATGCAAATCCGTGCGGCGTCGCTCTTGCCAGCAGTGTTCGCGAAGCCTATGAGCACGCCTATGCCTGTGACCCAGTGTCCGCTTTCGGCGGCATCATCGCTTTCAACCATCGTCTTGATGTCGAAACGGCAAGGCTCATCCTGGAACGTCAGTTCGTCGAAGTCGTGATTGCACCGGAAGTCGACGAAGATGCGCTTGCGGTGTTCTCCAAGAAGCCGAATGTTCGCGTACTTGCAACCGGCGAGTGGCCCGAGCAGGCCGGCCAGTCGACTGACTACAAGCGCATCGCCGGCGGCATGCTTGCCCAGGATGCGGATCGTGACACCCTGATGCTGTCGGACCTGAAGGTCGTGTCGAAGCGCGTTCCTGATGCAGAGGAACTGCGCGACCTTCTGTTTGCCTGCCATGTCGCCATGTACGTGAAGTCCAACGCCATCGTGTACGCCCGCGACAGTAGAACCATCGGCATTGGCGCAGGCCAGATGAGCCGCGTGATCAGTGCCCGTATCGCCGCAATGAAGGCCGAGGAAGCAGGCCTGAGCGTCCCCGGCAGCGTCATGGCCTCCGATGCATTTTTCCCCTTCCGTGACGGTATCGATACAGCTGCCGCAGCCGGCATTCGCGCCGTGATTCAGCCAGGAGGCTCGATGCGCGACAAGGAAGTCATCATCGCCGCCGACGAACACGACATGACGATGGTGTTTACCGGCGTAAGGCATTTCAGGCATTGATCGTTGTACGCTCAATGCCGGGATTCGAGATTCGTGATTCGGGATTCGCAAGGGCGTGGAACTCTGCGTAGCCATGAGCCAATATCGATTCCCTACTGAGAACTCGCGACCGCGAATTTGCCACGATTGCGCCTCAACACTTGGTTCGCCAATCGAATCCCGAATCCCGAATATCGAATCCCAAGTTCTTAGCCCATGAAAATCCTGGTAATCGGCGGCGGCGGTCGCGAACATGCATTGGCCTGGAAACTCGCGCAATCGAAGCGGGTGAGCGAAGTCATCGTTGCGCCGGGCAATGCCGGCACGGCGCGCGAGCCGCGCATGCGCAACATCGAAATTGCAGCGAACGACATCGACGGCTTGCTCGAGCTTGCGCGAGACGAAGGCATCGACCTGACCGTGGTCGGTCCTGAAATTCCGCTCGTGCTTGGCGTGGTTGATCGCTTCCGTGCGGCGGGCCTTGCCTGTTTCGGCCCGCGCAGGGTCGCAGCCCAGCTGGAAGGCTCGAAGACTTACGCCAAGGAGTTCCTGGTTCGCCACAATATCCCTACCGCGCGCCATGCCGTATTTGATGATCTGAATGCAGCGCTGGCCTATGTGCGCAAACACGGCGCACCGATCGTGATCAAGGCCGATGGCCTTGCTGCTGGCAAGGGTGTGGTGGTTGCACTGACCCTTGGCGATGCGGAGCAGGCGCTCCACGACATGCTCGGCGCGCATTCTCTGGGTGATGCATCGGCCAGCGTCGTCATCGAGGAATTCCTCGAAGGTGAGGAAGCAAGCTACATCGTGATTTCGGATGGTACCCACGCGCTGCCGATGGCGACCAGCCAGGACCACAAGCGCGTTGGCGAGGCGGATACCGGCCCCAACACCGGCGGCATGGGTGCCTATTCACCGGCCCCGGTCGTCACCCCCGAAGTCGACCAGCGCATCATGGATGAAGTGATCCGCCCGACCCTGGCCGGGATGGCTGCCGAGGGAGCGCCGTTCATCGGCTTTCTCTACGCGGGCCTGATGATCGACAAGTCCGGCGCGCCCAAGGTCATAGAATTCAACGTTCGTTTCGGCGACCCGGAAACCCAGCCCATCATGCTGCGGCTGCAATCGGATCTGGTCGAGTTGATCGAAGCGGCGTTGGCTGGCCGCCTCAAGGACGTGAACGTAGCCTGGGATCCGCGCCCTTCCATTGGTGTCGTCATGGCCGCCCATGGCTATCCGGGCAAGGTACGCTCTGGCGATCCGGTCAGCGGGCTTGACGTCGCCCTCGGCAAGGACACCAAGGTATTCCACGCCGGCACTCGCCTGATTGACGGCAAAGTCGTGACTGCTGGCGGCCGCGTCCTGACGGTCTGTGCACTCGGTGTCGATTTTTCAGCCGCACGCGAAACGGCTTATGCAGCGCTTGGAACACTGAGTTTCGCGGGCGAGTTCCATCGCCGCGATATCGGTCACCGCGCGCTCAAGCGGTAGCTTTGCAATGCAGGCCCGGGGCGGCTGTCAACTCGCCAGTGCAACCCTCACGCGCAGGTGGTTCTCACCACGTCGATAGCTGTAGACGAATTCGCGCGTCATCGCCCGGACCATGGCAATGCCGACACCGCCCGGCGTGGCTTCCGCAATACTTTCCGGCGCCCGTGCTTCAGCAATGCCGGTAGGGTCAAAGTCAGAGGCGTTGTAGCGCAGGCGCACCACCAGCTCATCCTTGCGACGACGCACATGCACATGCACCGGCCCGCGGGCGGACTGAGCATGCATGACGACATTGGCCAACAGTTCGTCCAGCACCGTGGCCAGCGATTGGCGCACCGAGTCGGAAACCCCGACGGCAACAAGGTCAGTCTCCAGCGCGTCGGCAAACTTTCCTATTGCCGCCCGCTCACGCGCAACACGATAGCGCCAGCGCGTTGTGGCAGTCGATAGACGGGATTGCCGCGTGACCCGCTGCATCATCATTCACCCTCCCCTTCGCACATCGTGGACGAAGCCCGCCATCGAGGCAAACTTCGGGTGACGGCTGCCATTGCCGACCGGGCAACATCGTGGTTGCCGGATCGTTGAATCCGACCCCGAACGTGCCGGTTTGATGTCACACCTCCGTTTGGCTCTGCTAGATTGCCGGGGTCATTTCATTGGATCCAGGCCAGCCCATGTCCGATCAAAGCCAATTCCGTCTACTAGGCAAGCGTCGCTTCGGGCCATTCTTCCTCGCACAGGCACTGGGGGCGTTCAACGACAATGCCTTTCGCCAGGGCATGATCGTATTGATCGGATTTCACCTGGGGCTCGCCATCGAAGCGGTCAGCTTCTATGCAATGGTCGCGCCTGCCGTCTTCATCCTGCCGTTCTTCCTGTTCTCGGCCACGGCTGGCCAGATTGCAGAGAAGTTCGAAAAGACGCGCCTGATCCGTTACGTGAAACTGTTCGAGATTGTGGCCATGCTGGTCGCGGTCTACGCCTTCCACGCAGCACAAGTCTGGTTGTTGTTTGTCGTGCTGTTCCTGATGGGCCTGCAGTCGACTGTCTTTGGCCCGATCAAGTACGCCATCCTGCCGCAAGCGCTCCAGGTCAAGGAGCTGGTTGGAGGCAACGGACTGGTCGAGATGGGCACCTCGATGGCGGTTCTGATCGGCATGATGGCCGGCGGTACCTTGATGGCCATGGGTGAATTTGGCGCCACTGCCGCATCGATCCTCGTTGTTGGCGTGGCCGTTGTCGGCTATCTGGTCAGCCGAGCCATTCCGCCAGCCCCGGCTACCGCGCCGGATCTGAAATTCAACTGGAACCCGGTTACCGAAACCATTCGCGTGATGCGCTACGTCACCAAGGATCGGACCATATTCAACTCGATTCTTGGCATCTCCTGGTTCTGGTTCTTCGGCACTGTTTTCACCGCACAGTTGCCCGCATACACGCAGACCTACCTTGGTGGCAGCGAGGGCGTACTCAACCTGACCCTGGCCTTGTTCTCGGTCGGCGTGGGCATAGGCTCGCTGCTTTGCGAACGCCTGTCCGGGCACAAGGTCGAGATTGGCCTGGTACCGTTCGGCTCCATCGGCATGACCGTTTTTGCGATTGATCTCTACTTTGCGAGGCCGCTCGCCTCTACGGTATCCGGACTTGGCGCGATGCAATTCCTCAGCGCCGACGGCAGCATGCGCATTGTTTTCGACTTGATCCTGATTGGCCTGTTCGCCGGCCTCTTCATCGTGCCGCTGTTTGCCCTCGTGCAAAACCGCACGGATCGCAGCGAACTGTCACGCGTGATTGCAGGCAACAACATCCTCAATGCGCTGTTCATGGTCATCTCCGCCGGCCTCGGACTTGGCCTGACCGCCGTCGGGCTCACCATCCCGCAAATCTTCCTGTGCGTTGCCGTGCTCAACGCTGCGGTTGCCATCTATATCTACACGCTTGTACCCGAGTTCCTGATGCGGTTCCTCTCATGGATCCTGATCAACACGCTGTACCGCATCCGCACGGAAGGACTCGACCAGGTTCCCGAACATGGTCCGGCCTTGCTCGTATGCAATCACGTCAGCTACATGGATGCGCTCATCGTGGCTGGCAGCGTGCGCCGCCCCGCTCGTTTCGTCATGTACTACAAGATCTTCAACATTCCAGTGATGAGCTTCATCTTCCGCACCGCGAAGGCGATCCCTATCGCTTCGACCAGGGAGAATCCGGCCCTGCTCGAAAAAGCCTTCGAGGAAATCGACCGCGCCCTGTCAGAAGGCGAGATCGTGTGCATCTTTCCGGAAGGCGGCCTGACCAGTGACGGCGAGATCGCACGATTCCGGCCCGGCGTCGAGCGCATCCTCGCCAAGCGTGCCGTACCGGTCGTGCCGTTGGCCATCCGCGGCCTCTGGGGCAGCATATTCAGTCGTCGTGACAGCGCACCGGGACGCATGCGCCTGCCCCGCCGATTCTGGTCACGCATCGTGCTGTCCGTTGGCGCGCCTGTCGCGCCGGACGAAGCCAGTGCCGAAGTGCTGGAGCAGCGTGTCCGCGAGCTGCGCGGAACATGGGCATGAGTCGCATCTGGTTGTGCGTGGATTCCATGCCGATGACGAGGTTGATTCCAATTCCGGGTTTGCGTGACTGACGGTGGGCCTGGCGCCGGTCATCAACCATCAAACGACAGATCAAGCATGAGCACGGATGATGCCGCCGCCGCCAGATAGATTCGCTCATGCTCGTCAAGACTGCGATCCATGTGTACGCGACCCGAATTGAGCAGGTCGACTAGCGCCAACACTTTGCCGTCCCGCTGAAACTCGACGCCCGCAGGTTCCGAGGTTGGCAGGCTTGTACCGGCCATCAGATGAATGCTGCGTACCGCGTAGGGCCCGCTTTCCGATTCGAGCATGCCCTGGATGCGCACACCGTTTCGGGACAACTCGAATGAACCAGCAGAATTGTTGCCGGGGCGAAGTCCGCAGTCCATGAATGGTCCGGCCAACGCGTTGAGGTCGATGGACAGTCGCCGCGAATCCCTGCCGGTTTCGGCACTCAGTGCAGTCGATTGACAGCGCACTTCAACCGGCGGTTGGCCCGTCGTTGTTTGCGTAAATGCAAACGGCCTCCAACTGCCTTGAAGTTCAACTGACCGCAATGGAATCGAGGTGCTGAAAATTCCGCCATCACGCATCTCAAGTGCGCTGTACGGTCCGAAGCGCAACGGCTGATTGAATCTCCGCGGTGAGTAGCCCGAGACCTCGTAGGAGATGCTGCGGCTGGAGAATCCGTCGGAGAGACGCACCTCCGCCATGGAGCAACCGGCAAGGGCAACGACGGCAGAACCGATCGCAGGAAGTAACGGCATTAGCGGCATGGACATGAAACGCAATCCGCAAGGTGTGGGACGGGCAGAATAAAATTCTGCGCGGTCGCGCCCCCCTGCCATTGGTGGGGGGAGCCATCGTGCGTTCAGCCAGCGTTGCCTTTCACGACCGAATGGGTGACAGCGTCGCCGGATCATCCTGGTATCCCGCGGCTCTGACAATGAAGAGAAATTACACAACCGGTGGTTGATCAGTCGTTGAGCGGTTGAATTGCACCTCTCGCCTCCACGAAAATGACGCGGGCCTTGCCCCAGACCGCCCAACCGGGAGACCCGCTCAAGAATTTCTCGTAAAGAAGTTCGATACAACTCACCAAGTAGCCCGGCAAAAAATGGAGAACACCAAATGCACGGCCCAGACCCAAAGAACAAGCATCCGATGGACGGCTTCCGGCAGGTTTGCTACATCAAGAATTCCGTCAACAACCCGAACATCATCATTGGGGATTACACCTACTACGATGATCCGGATGACCCGGAGAACTTCGCGCGCAATGTTCT
>NZ_JBAWHJ010000387.1:0-4678 GCF_049593775.1 Dokdonella sp.
GCATGTGGATGATGAGTTTGAAGTGCTTACACCAGGCGGCGTGCGGCGTTGCATCGTTGGTGGCATCCGCTACGAGAAGCCCTGAATCCCGCTGCACGGCCGGGATGGACAACCAGGCGCAGAATCCTCAGCCCGTCAAAACAAAACGGGCGGCCCTTGCGGGCCACCCGTTCGCTTGAATCCGTTTCGCGCTGACTCGATCAGGGCTCGACCGGCAACGTGACCTTGAAGGTCTGCTCACCGTCTTCGGTGGTCTCTATGACTTCGTCCCAGAAGCGGCCACCGCCCATTTCGCTGTAGAGGTAACCGTGGGTTTCCGAGAATGCCTTCAGCTGCAGACGCAGCAGCGGCAATGCGGCCGGGCTTCCGGAATACTCGGTGACCAAGGCATGACCGCTGTAGCTGATCTTGGCGCGGACACCATCCTCGATGATCAGGTAGCCATCTTCGTCATAGTCACCCAGCATCAACGGAGCGGCGTCTTCCTCTTCAAGGATGTCCTCGACCGTGTCGGAAAGCACTGGGGCATTGATGGTGTATTCGGTGCCATCCAGCATGAAGGTGGTTGAATCAACCGGAATGGACACATCGAAGACGTAGTTGTCGTCGCCCCAGTTGGTGGTCACGGTACGCACGGGTCCGGCCTGGGTCAGGCCATACTTCGTCATTACCGCTTCGATCCGGGCGATCGAGGTATATGTGGCGTCTTCAACTTCGTCGAGCGTGCGTGGTGCCTTGGTTGAAAGCACCAGGACCGGAACGCCGACAACCTCGACTTCCTGGATATCCTGATCCTTGTAGTCGACGTTCGGGAACGACGCCAGCATGTTGGCCACGTTGGCGACAGCGGTCTGCACGGTCGCATCCGGCTTGCCATGAATGTAAAGGCCCGCATAGCGCCATGCCAGATCCCAGCCGTAGTCAACGTCGTAAGCCCAGACGATGCGTGTGGTCTTGCCGTTTTCCGAGGGGTTCAGCGTGATCGTGTAGGTCTTGTTTTCGCCGGCGAAGTTATTCACCACTTCCATCTTGACCTGGCTGTCCTCTTCCGAGGAGATGATCTTGACACTGCCCTTGCCTACGCTTTCGTCGCCACTCCAGTTGACCGTGGCGCCAACGCCAGTGCGCGGCCCCTCGTATTCCATGCGCAACTGGGGATCGAGGCGGCGTTCCGGCGACCACTCGGGGAAACGTCGCAAGGTGTTGACGGAATCGAATATCTGCCGGAGCGGGCTCGATACTTCGACTTCACGTTCAACGTGGCCGTGATTGGGAAGCAAGGCACCGACGACGACGATAAGGACCGCGACAATCAGCAGGGAAACCAGCAATTCAAGAACACGCGTCATTCCGGACCTCTCCAGGACTTGTTTGATCACCGGCACATCTGAATCAGCGACCAATCCGCCAAATGGCAGGAAATCGCTGGGTCCGGCGCGTTGATACCCTCAGGTGGATCCTCACGGAACCACATGTCTCAGATCGAGCATGGTACTTGACTCTGGGGCGCGATGGCTACGATTCGAATACCTCCGGGGCAGTAGCAACCCCTGTCCCGCTTGAAATCTAGACAATACCGAGCTCGAAGGCCTTGAGAACGGCGCGCGTGCGATCGCGGACGCCCAACTTGGAAAGGATGTTTGACACGTGATTCTTTACCGTGCCCTCGGCGACTCCCAGCGAGTTGGCTATTTCCTTGTTGCTATAGCCACCCGCCATCAGACGCAGGATTTCTGTTTCCCGCTCGGTCAGGGGGTCCGGTCGGTCGAGACTGGTGAAATCGTTTTGCATGCGCTCAAGCCCGGATAGCAGGCGCTGAGTGACCATCGGCGCCACCAGCGAACCACCGCCCGCCACGACCTTTACCGCATCAACCAGCTGGTCCAGCGAAACATCCTTGAGCAAATAGCCGCGTGCGCCCGCCTTGAGGCCGGCCAGGACCAGCTGCTCATCGTCGAACGTTGTCAGAATGATCGTCGGCGGCAGATTCCCGCTGCTGCCCAATGCATTGAGGACGTCCAGCCCGGACATCCCGGGCATGCGCATGTCGAGCAGGACCACGTCCGGGGCAATCTCGGGGATGATCTGAACGGCCTGGGCGCCATCCACGGCTTCGGCAACCACGCGGATTGAGTCTGACAATTCGAGCAAAGATCGTATGCCCTGGCGCACCAGAGTCTGATCATCGACAAGACATACGGAAATCATTGAGTTGCCTCCATTGGCAGCCATGCATCCAGTGAAAAACCCTGATCCTTGGAAGTGACGATATCGAGCTGGCCGCCAAACTGCGAGAGCCGTTCGTGCATGCCGGTCAATCCATTGCCCCTTTTGAACTGAACTGCGCCGCGACCGTCATCGCGTGCGTGGATGACCAGCTTGCGATCATCGGTACGCTCGAACTCCAGCCACAGATTGCGCGCGTTGGCGTGGCGTACGGCGTTGGTGATGATTTCCTGGGCACAGCGCAACAGAAGCTGGGCTCGACGTGGATCGTCTATCGTGAAATGAGCTGGCAACTCGAGATGGATGCGCAGGCCGGGCACGCCTTCAGTCAGGCTCTTCAGGGCTTCAGTCAGGTCAATGCTGTCATCTTCGCGCAACTGGCTGACAACCTCGCGCACGTCGGCAAGGAGCAGGCGAGCGACGGACTGGGCCTGACGAACGTGTTCGTGGGCCTGACCCGTGACCAGGTGACTGGCCACTTCAAGATTCAGGCTCAATGCGGTCAGGTGGTGACCGACCAGGTCATGCAATTCGCGAGAGATCCGCATGCGTTCTCCGAGACGGCTTGATTCCGCCAGCAGCGCCCGCGTCGCTCTCAATTCCGCATTCAGGCGGCGCTGGTCTTCACGGGCTTCGGCTTGCTGTTTCGCTATCAGCGAGGTGACGAATGTCGTCGTCGAAATCCCGAAATACATGGTTGCCTGCCAGGCGGCCTGGGTCAGTGAATAGTTTGGCCAGCTCGCGAACAGGGGCAGCAGCGAGAAATTTTGCAGCACCATCCAGGCCACGCCCACCTGCAGGTTGAGGATCCAGGGCAACGCGACCGAAACAACCACAAGAAGCAGTGCGCACAAGCCACTCTGGCTGAGCCAGCCGACCGCGATGGCGAGCAGGTTCAACAGCAGCAACATCGCAATCTGAACCATCCTGCGCAATCCCGAGGGATTGCGGGCACCCATGTCATGCGTCAGGAACCAGAAAACAACGCCAAAAAGCAGATAGCACCCCAGCCACAAGTCATAAAAATAGGCTGGCCGCCCTCGCTCCAGCATTTCTGCGACGACCGTTTCGAATTGCAGCAACGGAATACCCACGCACGCGTAGGTGAACAGGCTGGCGTATCGCAGCAGGCGTATGTGGTTGAAGTGCGGCATGGGCATGTCGCCATCATAGGCGTGTCGGTCCATCTCGCAACCTGCACGAAGTCATTGTCGATCCAGCCAATGCCCTGCTCGGAGAAGAAAGGAAAAGGATGGGCTTCGATACGCGTTCCATTGCATTGCTGATCGAGTGGCGTATTGGTCACGCCTCCGGTCTGCGTGCCGATCACGGTGCGCTGGCGCAAATGCGCGCGGACCGATGCTGCCCAACCGACTGTATTTCATTGAATCAGTTGGCAATCATTGGAGCCTGCAGCGGCATCGCGCGACTCGTCACGGCAACCAGCCTTCAAATTGCCACGCTGCACGGCAGGACAGGCTTCTGAATCCCGTGACCGTTGTGTCACCTGATCAACGTTGTCTTGATGGTCCGAAGGTCGTGCACATGCGATAATCCGGGCTCCGTGCCGAATGATTCGGCAAGTCAAATCCCATGCTGGAGCGCCTGAACGCATGACCATCGTTATTCGCGACGTGCGTGAGCAAGAGCTCGATTCCGTGCTCGCCCTCAACAACGCCGTCGGGCCCCGCATCCTGGCCCTGGATGCGACTGGCATGCGCTGGTTTTTCAGGAATGCCGCGTACTTCCGGGTTGCTGAAGTGGATGGTGTCATCGCCGGATTCCTGATCGCGCTGCGCGAGTTTTCCGGGTATGAAAGCTCGAATTTCCTCTGGTTCCGGCAACGCTACCCTGAATTTGCCTATATTGATCGAATCGTAATCGCCGAGCCGTACCGCGGATTCGGGCTTGGCCGGATTTTCTACTGCGATGTGACCAGCTACGCGGAATTGCGTGTGCCCTTGCTGGCTTGCGAGGTGTTTCTGGAACCACGAGACGATGTTGCCGTGCTGTTTCACGGAACCTACGGGTTCAATGAAGTTGGCCAACAACTCATGGCGGGTGTGGGTCTCCCGGTCAGCCTGTTGGCGAAATCGCTGTGCAGCTACGAATTCGTACGCGATACCTATCTAAAATCGGGTACCGGCAAACTCCCCGATCAGCCCTGGCTGGCCGAACGGGCCCAGTTTCAGCCCGGCCAAGGCCAGGCACAGGCAAGTCGGAGCTGAGCAGAAACGATGGCGGATTCCCCGAAGAATTTCGAACTGGCGGCTGAACTCAAGTTTGGTCAGGTCGGTGTTGCCAATTTGCGCCTGAAGCGCCTGGATGCCGAGGCCATTTCGACTGAGCTCAGCGACCGCGTGACGAGCGCCCCTCAGTTGTTCCTGCGCACGCCGGTCATCCTTGACCTCAGCCACCTGCCCTCGTTGCCCGCCATTGAGCAGGTTCGAGA
>NZ_JBAWHJ010000388.1:0-4192 GCF_049593775.1 Dokdonella sp.
CAATGGCTGGCGCGCGAAAACGCCGCGATCCACTTTGTCGATTGCCGGCGCGATGCTGCGCACTGAAATCCTGCCCTTGCCTCAACGAGCGCATATTCTGACGGGTTTGCGAGTTGATGGAGAGGACCGGGCTGAAAACATGCTGGACTGCGGAAATACTGGCTCGTCATTCCGCAGGTTGGGCTGAGCGAAGCGATGCCCAACATTCCCGCTTGCATCAACAGCCACTCGGCGATGGACTCCACGATGTTGGGGTTCGCTTTCGCTCACCACCAACCTACGCAGACGCCCGGCAAATCGCCTCAGTCGTCAGCACCATCCGCAAAGATCTTTTCGGCGACCATGAACGCGGCGTACACATCGATCTGTCCATGGCCCTGGACCGGATTCGGAAACGTCGTCGATGGAATTCCGCCGCAAACCTGAGTGGTCGAGGTTAGTGGGACCGCGGTGCTGCGCAGCAAGTCTGCCATCGCCTGCGGATTGCCTTTCAGTGACGCGTCCAGCGACATCAGCAGCGCGGCGGCACCGGCGACATGCGGCGATGCCATGCTGGTTCCGGTTAGCGAGCTGTAGTAGGCATTGGCCGTATTGTTGTAGTTCGGAACACTGGAGCGAACCGTTTGCCCCGGCGCGATCACGTCCGGTTTGCCATTCACGCTGCCAGCGACAGGCCCGCGCCCGGAACCGGAATACATGTTGTTCGCGCTGTTGGTCCCACCAACAGTGAAGGTTGCGTCATAGGTGGCAGGTGAATCGCCAATCGTGCTGCAACTGGAACCGCTATTGCCCGCCGCAGCGACGAAAAAGATGCCGGCATCAACGATGTTGTCGATGGCTTCCCTGAGTTCCTCGCCGGTCGTGCAACCTTCGGACGCTGGACAGCCCCAGGAGTTGTTGACGATGTCGGGAGCAAGATCACTGTTGGGATTCTGATTGGATGCGTCAGTCGGTGCGACAAACCATTGCGTGCACTCGATATAGGTAGCAGGCGAGCCGTCACCGGCATTCATGTTGCGGCATCCGACCCATCGCGCATCCGGGGCCACGCCAACCTGATTACCTGCGCCGTCGTCGCCAACCATGGTCCCCATGGTGTGGGTTCCATGGCCGTGATCGTCGCAAGGGGCTGAAGCATCCGCGCCGCAACTGCTGCCGGCGGCATGAACCGCATCATGCCAGTTGTAGGCATGATCGGTGGTGGCACCGTTCCAGCCGCGGTATCTGTCCTTGATGGCAGGATGATCCCAGCGATACCCCGTGTCCTGTCCCGCAATGACCACGTTCTGGCCGCGAATGCCCATTGCCCAGACTTCCGGCGCACGCACCTTGTTGACTCCCCACTCGATGGCCAAAGGCGAATTGGCCTGGTTCGTTGCCGGCAATGCTTCATCTTCGGCCGAGTCAGCAGGCAGTTGCAGAGGCAGAAAACGATTCGAGCGGACTGCCGCCACATCGGTGCGCGCGTCCAGTTGCTCGAGTTGTTCCGCGTTCAACGTGGCCTGGATCGAATTGACGATCCAGTACGAGCGATAGGTGATCCCTTGCGCATCCATCCACGATCGCAAGTTGGCCTGGCTGACTTCGGCGGTGGCGCGCAGTGTATCGACGAGGTCGCGCCGCCGCTGCAGGTAGTCACCGTCGGTTCGGAGCAGTTGCTTGGGTGCCTTGGCTTCGAGCACGATCAGGGTATCCACCGATCCAGCCTGCCGCGCCATGTCGCGCAGACCTGCATCGATTTCGGCCGCTTGCAGCGGTGCGATGGCTGCCGCGCAGGCAAGCGCAAGCGGGGCGTGACGAAGCAGAGAAACGGACATCGAATGACTCCTGGGTCGTGCGGTCGTAAGCAACATGAACGCCCTCTGTGGGGCGGGCCAGCTCAGCACTTTAAGCGAAGCAACACGAGTTTCCCAGCAGATATCCCGCCGGGTCCTTGAACCGTGCAGGTCCGGGACTACACCGTGAACTGTTCCCTGAGGATGCGTTCCTCAAGATTGTGCTCGGGGTCGAACAACAGGGTCATGGTCTGGTCGACCGATTCCCGAATCAGGACCTCGACCACATCGCGCACTTCGCTGGAATCGGCGGTGGCGCTGACCGGACGCTTGTAGGGATCCAGCACTTCCAGCTTGATCTCGGTCGTCGCGGGCAGGACTGCACCGCGCCACCGACGCGGACGAAACGGGCTGATCGGCGTCATCGCCAGAAGCTTGGAGCCAATCGGCAGGATCGGACCGTGTGCAGACAGGTTGTAGGCGGTGGAGCCGGCCGGCGTGGCGACCAGCAGGCCATCGCACATCAGCTCCTCGATACGCACCACGCCATTCAGCGAAACGCGGATGTGAGCAGCCTGTTTGGTCTGACGCAGCAGTGATACTTCGTTGAAGGCGAGCGCCTCCACCGTGGTACCCGATTCGGAATGTGCACTCATGCTCAACGGATGCATGGTCGTTGGCTGGGCGCGAGCGAGGCGCTCGTGCAGGTCATCCGGGTGAAATGGATTGAGCAGAAAGCCGATCGTGCCGAGCTTCATGCCATAAACCGGCTTGCCCAGCGCAAGATGGCGATGCAGAGTACGCAGCATGAAACCGTCACCACCCAGGGCAACGATGACGTCGGCGTCTTCCGGCGCGGTATCGCCGTAGCGCTCCTTGAGCAGGGCCAGTTGCGACTGCGCCTCGTCTCCGTGACTGGCCACCAGGGCAATGCGCTGACTCACGATCCCTCTCCCATGTCGTTCGCACCACGCGATGCGGCAGGGTCGACTCTAGCAGACCACGGCAGATGCTCTTGCCTTCTCCCCTCGGGAGAAGGTGCCCGACTGCGTCCGACAGGATCGGACGCGAACAGCGAAGCCGGCCCGAAGGGTGAGCCCAATGGATGCGGCGAATCAAGGCGGATGAGGGTGCGAGGCAGTCTCAATCTCCCGCTTTGCTCGAACCCTCAGCCACCCCTCCGGGGCACCCTCTCCCGGTGGGAGAGGGAAAAAGCTAGATCAACTGGGCCAGGCGGCGAACCGCGACCGAAACAATCGGGTAGTCGATCACGACCTGGCTGCGCATGTCGGACAGGGTTGCCAGGGTCATCTTCAGCACCGGATCATCCCGATTGATCCAGGCCGCCACGCGCTGCGCGCCGTCACCGGTGCTGTCGTCGGCCAGCATCTGCGAAACCAGTGAACGCTGCTGGGCATTGAGTTCGTCACGCAGCGATCCTCGTGCGTGCGCATGCCAGCGTGTTTCCACGGGCAGTTCCTCGACCTTCTCCATCAACCATTTCAGGTTGAGGGCTTCGCCGACGGCAAAGTAGACCGCGGCCACTTCGGCCACGCTTTGCTGGTTCTGCAGTGCGACGAGTGCAATGTCCATGGCCGAATTCAACGCAGGCAGGTGCGCAAGCTGGTCGGCCAGATCGACCGGGAAACCCTGTTCAACCCAGCGCTCGCGAGTGGCATCGAACACGGCGCGGTCGGCTGCACTGACCACGCTGTCGATGCGCGACTTGAGTTCGTTCATCACTGGCCAGTAGCGATCCACCGCGGCTGCGATGTCCTGCACCTCACCGGGGTGATTCAGCAACCAGCGGGTCATCTTGCGCAGCAGCTTCCAGATGGCCAGGTTGGCATCGATTTGTGCGTTGCCATTCACCTTGCCGTCCAGTTCCTCGATGGAGGCCCACAGACCACGTGCCTCGAGCACTTCACGCGCAATGTTGAACGCCTTGGCGACGGCAGCTGGAGTCTGCCCGGTGTCTTCCTGCATGCGCAGCATGAAGGTGGCACCCATGCGGTTGACCATCGAGTTGGTCACCGCCGTTGCGATGATCTCGCGCTTCAGGCGATGCCGCTCCATGTGCTCGGCGAAACGCTCGCGCAGCGGCTCCGGGAAGTAGCGGCGCAGTTCCTTCGAAAGATAGGGATCTTCCGGCACATCGGAATCCAGCAATTGCTGGAAGATCACGATCTTGGCATAGGAGAGCAGGATCGCCAGTTCAGGACGGGTCAGGCCCACTCCGCGTGCCTTGCGCTCGGTGAACTCGTTGTCGCTGGGCAGGAATTCGATCTGGCGATCAAGCAGCCCCTGCGACTCGAGGGTACGAATCAGATGCTGCTTGGAACCCAGCCGGGCCACCGACATGCGCTCCATGATGCTGATAGCTTCGTTCTGGCGATAGTTGTCGAACAGGACAAGAC
>NZ_JBAWHJ010000389.1:0-6622 GCF_049593775.1 Dokdonella sp.
CGTCCTTCCAGATCGCGTAAGCCTCATCGTCCGTCTGGTAGATCGTGACCAGCAACTTGTCCTTGGGCAGCTTCCAGACTTCAGTCAGCAATTCCCAGGCCCACAGGATCGCTTCGCGCTTGAAGTAGTCCCCGAACGACCAGTTGCCGAGCATCTCGAAAAACGTATGGTGTCGCGCCGTATAGCCGACCTGGTCAAGATCGTTGTGCTTGCCGCCTGCGCGCAAGCAACGCTGCACGTCGACCACGCGCGGACTCGGCGGCTTTTCGCTGCCGAGAAACGCGTTCTTGAACGGGACCATGCCCGAATTCGTGAACATCAGGGTCGGATCGCTGGACGGGACCAGCGAAGCCGAAGGCACCACCGTGTGGCCCTTGGAGCGGAAAAATTCTAGGAACTCTGAGCGGATGTCGGCGCTGGTTTTCATCAATCAGTTCAATCCGGACGGGGCGGACGCGCCAGTGACCGTCCGCAGTGGAGAACTCAATCGAACTCGTCACCCGGATCGCCGATTTCGGCGCGCGTAAGGGCGCTTACTGTGGAGG
This sequence comes from Dokdonella sp., assembly GCF_049593775.1. Taxonomy (GTDB): domain Bacteria; phylum Pseudomonadota; class Gammaproteobacteria; order Xanthomonadales; family Rhodanobacteraceae; genus Dokdonella. The sequence goes on from NZ_JBAWHJ010000389.1 coordinate 546, forward strand.
CATCGAAGCCACGACGCAAGAGAAAGGCCGCTCGCTTGCCACGTTCCTTGAGGTCAGCGGCCGGCTTGCTACCGTAGTGGCGCTGCAACTGCTGTCGGCCAAGATCGGTCCAGTCACATTCCAGTCCGTCGATGGCGGATCTGGCAGCGGAGTCGTCGACCCCCTGGGATTTCAATTCCGCGGCTATCCGCCGCGGCCCGTATCCATTCGCCGCACGCGATCGCGCCAGCATTTCGGCGAACCGGGAGTCGCTCTGGTACTTCTGTTTCTTGAGGGCATCAATGGCCTCGCTGGATTCCTCACCGGAGTAGCCTCCACGCGCGAGCTTTGCCTTGAGCTCGCGCTCGGACTGTTCACGCCGAGTAAGGAGGCCCAGCGCCTTGTTGTAAGCACTGGGCTTTTCCGAGCGAGGCTTCCCCGGGGGCTTCCGACTCATGGTCGAATATCAGACTTGCCCGGCATGGCGGCACCGCCTTGCTCAGGCCTCTTCGACTTCCACGGCCGGAAGCGGCGAGTTGCCGACCTTCACCAGCAGCTTGTCACGCAGCGCCTTGTCGATTTCGTCAGCCATGGCCGAGTGTTCCTTGAGGTACTGACGGACGTTGTCCTTGCCCTGGCCAATTCGATCGCCGTTGTAGCTGTACCAGGCACCAGACTTCTCGACGAGGTTGTGCAGCACGCCGAGATCTATCAGCTCGCCTTCGCGCGAGGTGCCCTCGCCGTAGAGAATTTCGAATTCCGCCTGACGGAACGGCGGTGCCACCTTGTTCTTGACCACCTTGACCCGGGTTTCCGAGCCGATCACCTCATCACCGCGCTTCACGGCACCAATGCGCCGGATATCGAGTCGGACCGATGCATAGAACTTCAGCGCGTTGCCGCCCGTTGTTGTCTCCGGGCTGCCGAACATGACGCCGATCTTCATGCGAATCTGGTTGATGAAAATGACCAAACATCCTGATTTCTTTATGTTTGCTGTCAATTTTCTCAGAGCCTGACTCATCAATCGCGCCTGCAAACCGACGTGTGTGTCGCCCATTTCCCCTTCGATTTCCGCCTTGGGGGTGAGCGCGGCGACAGAGTCGACCACCACCACGTCAACAGCATTCGAGCGCACCAGCATGTCGGCAATCTCGAGCGCCTGTTCACCGGTATCGGGCTGGGAAACCAGCAGGTCATCGACCTTGACCCCCAGCTTTTCCGCATAACTCGGGTCAAGTGCGTGCTCGGCATCGACGAAAGCGGCGGTCCCGCCGGCCTTCTGGCAGGCTGCGATGACCTGGAGGGTCAGGGTTGTCTTGCCGGATGACTCGGGGCCATAGATCTCAACCACGCGTCCTTTCGGCAATCCACCAATACCGAGCGCTATATCAAGGGTGAGCGAACCTGTCGAAATGGTAGGGATAGCCTCGTTGACACGATCGCCCATGCGCATGACCGCGCCCTTGCCAAACTGTTTCTCGATCTGGCTCAACGCGGAGGAGAGCGCCTTGCGCTTGTTGTCGTCCATCGGGGATTCCTTGGTAGTCACGGATTGAGAGCCTGCCGGCAGTCCATCTCAGATGCTGAGAACTGCCTGGACCTCGATTATTTCACACGCAGCTATGAGCGGAAGAGCAGATTTCCGACTCAGCTTGTAAGAATTCGCCGCACGCCTTCCAGTGCGGCACCAACCGTCTGCCGACGAACCGCTTCCCGATCACCATCAAAATGGAATTGCTCGGATCTTGCGTAGCCGCCGCGCCGTTTCCAGCCGATCCAGACCGTTCCGACCGGTTTTCCGGGCGTATCGCCTCCAGGGCCGGCAATACCAGTCACGGCAACGGCCACGCCTGCGCCAAAGCGCGCCAAAGCGCCGGACACCATTTCCACCACGGTCTCCTGGCTCACTGCCCCCGTGCGCTCCAGCGTTTGCGGCTGGACACCGAGAAGCGCCTCCTTGGCCTCGTAGCTGTACGCCACAACACCACACTCGAACCAGGTCGAGCTACCGGGAATGTCGGTCAGCACCTTGGCGATCCAGCCGCCGGTGCAGGACTCCGCCGAAACAATGGTCTGGCCGTGCGAAATCAGCAATTCTGCGATGGTGTTGCCCAAGGCAAAGAGCTGCGCATCATCGGTTGGTTCGTGGGGTGTCACGGCACTTCTCCGTTGGGCTGGCCTGCGACGGCGACGGTATCCGATCAGGCCTTGCGCGTCGAGCATCTGGCGGAAGCTGCGCTTTCCGGGCCAGAGGAACGGCGAAACGTCCAGCAAGCGCTTCGTTCGCGCTGCTCGAAATGCCTCGAACAGTGGAAGGATCATCCCCCAGCGACGGCCGTCCTTGTGAGTGGAATTCTGCTTTTCAATACGGGAGGCAGCACGAATCTCCCTTCCGGTAGCAAGAACCAATGAACAGGCCTAGACTCGAGACGTTCCAGCTACCGCGCATTGCCGGCTTGGCCTGTAGCGACCAGAAATCTGGAATTCACATGGATTGCCGTGAATGAGTTAGGCACACGTACAGAGTTCATTTCGCCGGCTTGGCCTTCGCGGTCAATCCTCGTGCCCTGCGAGCCATCCGCCCAGGGCAGCCGAGCATGATCGCCAGCGAGGATTCGGGCCTGCTCGCCCCTTTTCATCGGTTTTCCAAGTTCACCGCACTGTTCGCCATTGGCGTTGGCCTTCTGGTACTGATCGGGTGGTCCATTGGCCACCAATGGCTCAAAAGCGTCCTGCCGAGCCTTGTCGCGATGAATCCGGCGACCGCAGTGTTGTTCGTTCTGCTTGGGTTGTCGCTTTGGTGGAGACTCAGTCGGGAGTCTGGCCGGCATTATCGCAACTCAGGGTGGCTGGCCGGGGTGGTTGCCGCGATCGCGGCCCTGAAGCTCGTCGGCATCGCACTGGGCTGGAACTCGGGCGTAGACACATGGCTGTTCCAGGAACAACTAGCAACCACGGCAATCAACCTGCCAAACCGTATGGCGCCCAACACGGCAGTCAACTTCTTCCTGCTGGGTTTCGCCATCCTGCTACTGGATACGAATTTGCCGAAGGGTCATCGGCCCAGTGAGTATCTGGCGGCCGCAGCCGGGTTCATAGCACTGTTGGCCTTGCTCGGCTACGCCTACAAGATCAGCTCCATGTCCGGGCTCGCGCGATTCATCCCGATGGCCTTGAATACGGCGACTGCCTTCCTGCTCGCGGTGCTGGGGATATTGAGCGCACGTCCGCGCTCAGGTTGCATGTCGCTGATCACCGGCGACGGGCCGGGCGGCGCAATGGCGCGACTGATGCTGCCCGGTCTTGTCATTCTGATAACGGTAATCGGCCTGCTTCGTGTGCAGGGCGAGGCCATGCAGCTCTTCGACGCCGATCTCGGAGTCACCCTCTATACGCTGGCCGTCATCGTGCTCTGCATTGCCTTGACCTTGTGGAGCGCACTCTCTCTGGACCGGGCGGCTGCCAGGCAAATGCGCGTCGAGCGTGAGCGTGAAAAAGCGTTCTCCAGATTGAAGCACAGCGAAGCTCGCGTTCGCTCGATCGTGGATACCGCCTACGACGCCTTCATATCGATAGATGCCGGAGGTCTGGTGATCGACTGGAACTCCTCGGCGGAAAACATGTTTGGCTGGGCGCGCACCGAAACCATTGGGCGTCGACTATCCGATTTGATCGTTCCATCACGATATCGCGATGCGCACGAACTGGGACTGCAGCGCAATGCGGAGCCTGATGCCGGCACCGGAAAACTGCTCAATCGGCGCGTTGAAATGACCGCAACTCGACGCCAAGGAGGTGAGTTCCCGATCCAGATGACCATCTGGCCGCTCGGTACCGGGCCGACGCGCATTTACAACGCATTTATCGGAGATATCACCGAGCGCGTCAAAGCCGAAAAGAGCATCCACAAGCTGCACTCCGAACTGATCGCCAATGCCAGCCAGCTTGAGCAGAGCAACAGGGAACTGGAAGCTTTCAGCTACAGCGTCTCGCACGACCTTCGCGCACCGTTGCGGCACGTAGACGGCTATGCACGCATGCTGCAAGAAGATGCGGTCGACAAGCTCGACCCGGAGATGCGCCGATACATCGACGAGATCAGTGATGCTGCCCGCAGAATGGGGGCGCTGATCGATGACCTCCTTTCTTTTTCGCGACTTGGACGCAAGCCAATCCAGAAAGTGGACGTGGATATGGGCACATTGGTCAAACGTGTCTTGCAGGAACATGGAGACGCCGCGAAAGGAGCCGTAAACATTTGTAACTTGCCTGCCGCGCATGCAGACCCCATGCTGCTCAAGCAGGTCTGGACGAACCTGATTTCAAATGCAATAAAGTACACCACACCCCGCGGAAGCGAAGCCCGGGTCGAGATCAGCGGCGAACAGGACGAATCGAAGGTGCGTTACCAAATCCGCGACAACGGCGTTGGTTTCGACATGCGCTATGCCGACAAGCTGTTCGGCGTCTTTCAGCGTCTGCATTCAGACGAGGAGTTCGACGGGACTGGTGTCGGGCTGGCCATCGTGCAGCGCATTGTCACGCGGCACGGCGGCCAGATCAGCGCGCAAGGCGAGCCGGGCGTTGGTGCGACGTTTGCATTCGAGCTACCCCGACACGGGCACCCCGACAGTCCAGCGTCCATTGAGGAGGTCAAGGAATGAACTACCAAAATGTCGAAATCCTGCTTGTCGAGGATTCAAAAGCCGACGCGGAAATGACCTTGCGAACACTCAAGAAGCGCGGCATCGCGAATAACGTCGAGTGGGTGCGCGATGGTGCAGAAGCCCTGGACTATCTGTTTTGCACGGGATCCTATGCGGACCGCAAAAATGGGCATCCGAAACTGGTCCTGCTCGATCTGAAGATGCCGAAACTGGATGGCCACGAAGTCCTTGAGAAAATGAAATCGGATCCGAGGACCCGAACCATTCCAGTCGTCATGATGACGTCCTCGCGAGAGGAAGGTGACTTGGTTGCCAGCTACCAGCTTGGGGTCAACAGTTTCGTGGTCAAGCCTGTTCAGTTCGACGAATTCGCCGAGACGGTGGCCCAGGTTGGCATGTACTGGATGATCGCCAATCAAGCGCCTGGATGAGCGCCCCATGAAAGTCGACAGCATCCCGCTCAGAATTCTGATGGTAGAGGACTCACGAGCCGACACCGATTTGATCCTGCATCAACTCAGGGACATGCCGCGCAGTTTCGTGCATACCCGCGTCGCCAATGAATCAGACCTGCGCAAGGCGCTGACCGAGTTCGAGCCTGACGTCATACTCAGCGATTTTCGCATGCCGGGCTTCAGTGGGCAGGAAGCACTAAAGCTTGCGTTGGCGCTGGCACCGGGCACTCCCTTCCTGTTCGTCTCCGGCACGATCGGAGAGGAATTGGCAATCGACACGCTGCAGAACGGCGCAATGGACTATGTGCTGAAGGACAACCTCAGGCGCCTGCCCAACGCGATCGAAAGGGCCCTGGACATCGCACAGTCGCGGCGAGAACGCGATCACATGGAGCGAGCCCTCAGGGACAGTGAAGAGCGTTTTCGAGCCATCGTCGAAAGCAGCAACGACTGGATCTGGGAGCGTGATTCCGAAGCCCGCACGACCTACTCGAACAGTGCGGTTTCCACGATCCTCGGATTCGGATCGAACGAAGTCCTGGGCATCCCCGCTATCGAATTCATGATGCCGGAAGACCGGCAGGAGGCTACAGCCCGCCTCGCCCTTTTGACGAAAGAAGGCCGGGGCTGGCAAGGCTGGAGACAGCGCTGGTGCCATCGAGACGGAAGCACCCGGACCCTCGAAAGCAGGGCTACACCCTTGCTCGACGACCACGGCAAGGTGATCGGCTTTCGCGGCATCGACCATGACATCTCGGACCGGCTCAATCATGAGGCCCAGATCCGGCATCTCGCCCGAATTCATGCGGTGCTCGGATCCTTGGGCAATGCGGTCCTGCGCTCCGGCTCGCGCGATCAGTTATTGCAGCAGATGTGTGAGGTGGCCGTCGAAAAAGGGGGCTTCGCTGCCGCGTGCATCTCGCAACTTTCCGATGACAGGAAGTGCTTGAACCTGACTCACAGTTCCGGCAAT